>CBDUBY010000052.1:0-19175 GCA_965365505.1 uncultured Pyrinomonadaceae bacterium
GCAAAGGCAGTTTCGGCGAAGTCTGGCTGGCGGAAAAGCGCATCGAAATCGCCGACAAAACCGTGCCGTTCGCTCTGAAATTTATCTCCGACAACACGCACGGCATTTCCGATTACGCGAACGTCAAACGGGAAATCAATACGTGGATTGACGCGAGCGGTCACAAAAATATCATCGGCGTTCTTGACGGATTTCTCTACGAAAATCTTTTCGTCATCGTCAGCGAATACGCCAACAACGGTTCGCTTCGTCAATGGCTGCGAACCGTCGGCGGACGAGCGGCGGGTTTAGAAAAAACCGTCGAAATAATGTGCGGCATTCTTGACGGCTTGACGCATCTGCACGCGCAGAAAATCATTCACCGCGATTTGAAGCCGGAAAATGTTTTACTCAAAGGCGACGACGTGCCGTGCATCGCCGATTTCGGCGTGTCGAGAATCGTCGAAACCGTGTCCTTAGACGTTTCCGCCGGAACGAACACGGCGGGTTCGCCGCTCTATATGTCGCCCGAATCGTTCGAGCGTATCAAGCCTTCGCCGCAGATAGATATTTGGTCAGCGGGCGTGATGCTGTTCGAGATGTTAAGCGGAAAAACGCCTTACAGTTCCGACACGATTCCCGGTTTGATTTATGAAATCGTGACGAAAGAACCGCGTTCCTTGCCCGCCGACATACCGCAAAGTTTCCACCAGGTGATAAAAAAATCGTTGGCGAAAGACGTTGCCGACAGATTTTCGTCCGCCAAAGAAATGCGCGACGCGCTGATGCGGGCGTTGTATTCGCAGCATCACAGCACGGCGGTTTCGGCTGAAACAATTGCTGCTGAAGAAAACGATAAACGTCCGGCAAACGGAAAGTCGGGCGTGGACATGCTGAGAACTCTGCCGTTGAGCCGAGAAATATCAGCCGCCGACATCAGGGAAAACAAAAACGGAAATAAAAAAACGCTCGCGTGGATTGCATTAGGCGCAGTCGCAATTTTGGCGAGCGCGTTCGGCGTTTATACGCTGACGCAATCATCCGCCGACGCGACTTCAAACCAGAACAACAATGCCGTTTCCAATCAGACGACGGTTCCGGCAAACGCCGTTCTCAATTCCAATTCAGCGAGCAATGAATTGATTGTCCAACCGCAAAACGTCGCGCCGCCAATTGAAAAGCAGCCTGAAAAGACGAATGTCGAAAAGCAGAAAACTCAGTCCAGTCAAAAAACGACCAAAGCGGAAACCGCGCCAAAGAAAGACGCGCCGAAACAAACTCAAAAGGCTAATAAAAAGGTTACTCTGGACGATTTAATAAATTAACGATTGAGTTAATTGCACATTTTGGAGCGTGAAAATGAAAATTGCAAAATTTAAAAAAATAAGCGAGGCGATACATCTAAAATTAATTTTGACGATAGTTTTAAGCGTCGCTTTCGCTGCATTGAGTGTCGCGGCGCAAGATGAGAAACCGCTTAATCTCGCCGAAGTTGAAAAAGCCCTGCGCTCGACCAAAGCGACGGCGGCGAACAAAAACGCGCTTTTAATCGAAGGCGTGAACGCGCGAAAAATAACTTTCTGGCTGACCGCCGAAACGGAAAAAAAACTCGTCGCGTGGGGCGCGAGCAAACTTCTGCTCGACGCGATTCGCCAAAACGCTTTGCCCGTCGTGCCGATGATTCAGAAACAAGCGAAGAATTTAACCAAGCCCGTTGAAATGAAAAATTCAATCGGAATGGAGTTTGTATTGATTCCGCCGGGCGAGTTTATGATGGGCGCGAAAAAAGAAGATATAGACATCTCGACCGACGGACTGCTTGAGCGTCCGGTGAAAATAAAACGCGAATTTTATATCGGAAAATACGAAGTGACGCAGGCGCAGTGGAAACTTGTGATGGGCGCAAATCCGAGCGAATTCAAAACCTGCGGCGCGGATTGTCCGGTCGAAAATATTCTATGGAGCGAAGCCCAAGCCTTCATCAAAAAGTTGAACGACAAAAAGGACGGTTACCAATATCGTCTGCCGTCCGAAGCTGAATGGGAATACGCTGCTCGCGGCGGTTCGACTGCCAGACATTATTGGGGCGATGACCCGGAAAGAAAATTGTGGCGATTCTACGCGCATCACGCCGAACTTTTGCCCGCCAAAGTCGGCTCATATTTGCCGAACGCTTTCGGTTTATACGACGTGAGCGGCAACGTCTGGGAAATGTGCGAGGACGTTTGGCAGGTCAAATTAGCGAATCCAACCGGTGATTCTGCGCCGAATCTTCAAGGCGATGCAGATTTCCGCGTTGGCAAAGGCGGTAGTTGGGGGGAAAGTCGTAACGAACTGCGAATCGCTAAAAGAAAAGATGTGTATCTCGAATCTAAAAGTTATGCGGTGGGATTTAGAGTTGTAGCGATACCGAATTAAATTTTAACGAAAAGGTAGATTGTTTCAAGATAAAAATTTGTCTGCCATTTCAAATAAAAAGACGGGCTGAAAAAATAACAGCCCGTCTTTATTATTTTTTGTTGATTTTTACATCAACATCAAAATCGGATTTTCTAACATCTGCTTAAACGTCTGTAAAAACTTCGCGCCGGTCGCGCCGTCAATGACGCGATGATCGCAAGACATTGTGACGTTCATTATATTTCTGATAACGATTTCGCCGTTACGGACGACGGCTTTCGGCGCGGCTGAACCGACGGCGAAAATCGCGGCTTCGGGCGGGTTGATAATCGCCGTGAATTGCTCGATGCCGAACATTCCCAAATTTGAAATCGAAAACGTCGCGCCGGTGTATTCTTCCGGCTGAAGTTTCTTTTCGCGCGCGCGTGCCGCCATTTCTTTAATTTCGCGGGAGATTTCCGTAATTCCTTTTTTATTCGCGCCGCGAATCACGGGCGTTATCAAACCTTCGTCAATGGCGACCGCTACGCCAACATCGGCATCTTCATAAAAGCGAATCGTTTTGTCTTGATAAGACGAATTGACGAACGGATGTTTTAGAGAAGCCATCGCCGCGACTTTGACAATAATGTCGTTGACGCTGACTTTTTCGTCTTCCTTTATGCTCGCATTTATCTGCTTGCGAAACTCCATCGCCTTGTCCATCTCGATTTCAACGGTCAAATAAAATGTCGGAATAGGTCCGATAGAAGTCGCCAATCTCTGCGCGATTACTTGCCGCATTTTGGAAGTCGTTTCTTCACGATACTGGCTCGCACCTTGAACTGACGAAGCAGAGAAAATCGGCGCGGATTCCTGTGTCGAACTTTGCGCCGCAGAACTTGAGCCTTGAGAAATCGCTTCTTCAATGTCGCGCTTGATAATCCGACCGTTCGGACCTGAGCCTTTAATTGATTTGAGATTGATGTCGTTTTCCGAAGCCATCCGCGCCGCGATTGGCGAAACAATCATTCTGCCGCCGTTCGATTCGGGTTCGGCTTTCTGAGTTTCCTTCTGCGCGTCTTCTTTCGCGCCCGGACGCTGCGCGTCGTAACTGCGACCTTCGGTTTCGGCGACGTTTTTTTGCGCCACGCCGTTTGAAGCGGGCTGGCTCGCAGTTTTATCCGCAACCGGTTCGGCAGATTCTTCTTTCGCTTCGACTTTTTCTTCGGCTGGTTTTTCTTCTGATTTGCCCGCGCCGTTGGTTGACGCGCCGTTGACCAGCGCGGAAAAATCTTCGCCCTTTTCGCCGATAACGCCGATGGTTTCGCCCAGTCGAGCGTTATTTCCTTCGCCGATGACGATCTTTAAAAGCGTTCCGGCTTCTAAAGATGTAACTTCCATCGTCGCCTTGTCGGTGTCAACTTCGGCAATCGGTTCATTGGCTTCAATCGCGTCGCCTTCTTTTTTCAGCCACCGTGAAATTTGTCCTTCCTCCATCGTCGGAGAAAGTTTGGGCATTATAATTGTGTTCGCCATAATTTAATTTGAGTCTAATTTTTTTAAAAGCTCTAAACCTTCATTCCATTCGCCGAAACCCGCGCTCGCGTTGATATGACCTTTCGCGCCGACATTAACAAACTCGCTTCCCCATGCATTGGCAAATTGTCCGGCGCGCGTCAAAGAAATGTATTCATCATTTGTGCTGGCGACGACCAAATTGGTAAACGGCAACTTTTCAAGCGGAATCGGCGCAAAACCTTTCGTGTCGAATGTATAAGTTTCGGCTTCGCAATCGCTCGGCGCAACCAGCAGCGCGCCTCTGATTTTAGTTCCGAACTTTCGCGCCCAATGCGCAACCGCCGTGCAGCCTAAGCTATGCGCGACGAGAACTACCGTTTCAGGATTTGCTTTTTGAACGTCCGCTTCTATTTTTTCAATCCAATCGGCGCAAACCGGCGTGTTCCATTCTTTCTGCTCAATGCGGCGAAACTTTTCAGGAAATTCCTTTTCCCACAAACTCTGCCAATGCTGCGGACTCGAATTCGTTACGCCGGGAACTGTCAAATAAATCGTTGCCATTTATAAATAACAAACTTCCTTAATCGCCGCGATGATTTTCGGAACATCGGGTAGCGCGAGTTCTTCCAGATTTTTCGCATACGGCATCGGCGCTTCGGCGCAGGAAATTCGTTTAACAGGCGCGTCCAAATAATCAAAAGCGTGTTCCATCACCTGATGCGAAATCTCCGCGCCGACCGACGCGAAAGCGTGCGATTCTTCGACAACGATTAAACGATTCGTCTTTTTTACTGACGCGACAATCGTGTCAATGTCGAGCGGTTTTATCGTGCGCGGGTCAACGACTTCGACCGACACGCCCAAATCTTTTTCCATCTGTTCGGCAGCCTGCATCGCCAATGGCACAGTCATCGAACGCGCGACGATTGTGCAATCCGTTCCTTCACGCTTTACGTCAGCAACGCCGAGCGGAATCGTAAAATCGTCGTCTTCGGGAACTTCGCCCTTGATGCCATACATTCTTTCCTGTTCGAGAAATACGACCGGATTATCGTCGCGGATGGCTGATTTCAAAAGTCCTTTCGCATCCGCCGGAGTTGACGGCATCACGACTTTCAGTCCGGGAAAGTTAGCATAAAACGCTTCGAGTGCCTGCGAATGCTGTGACGAAACTTGATAAGCCGAGCCGTTCGGACCGCGAAAAACAATCGGAACTTTGAATTGTCCGCCCGACATATAAAGCATTTTCGCCGCGTGGTTAATGATTTGGTCGGCGGCGAGAATCGAAAAGTTGAACGTCATAAATTCGATAACCGGACGAAGCCCAGCCATCGCCGCGCCGACGCCGACCGCCGCAAAACCGAGTTCGGTAATCGGCGTGTCAACAACGCGCTTGTCGCCGAATTCCTTCCAAAGCCCGCGCGTCACTTTATAAGCGCCGTCGTATTCGGCGACTTCTTCGCCCATTATAAAAACGTTTTCGTCTCTGATTATTTCTTCGCGCAGCGCTTGATTGAGCGCGTCGCGGATAGTCAAAATTGCCATAATTTATTCGAGTCCAAATTCCTTTTCCATTTCGGACAAACTAATCGTCGGCGCGTCCGCTTCTTCTTTTTGAGCCGCGCGCAGGTCTAATAAATCTTCCGCGTCTTTTAATATCCAAGGAATATTTGTTTCAAACATTAATGTTAGCCAAGAATTATTTGCCTCCCGAAACGCGATTGAAAAGTTTTCGGATACTTCTTTAAAGTTAATGCCGGTGCAATTTTCTATTTCAAACTTTTCACCCGAGAGGATTTTCCCCGCAAAAGAAAACTCACCTATATATTTATGCAAGCCGTTTTCTAGTTCAAGATATTCACTAATTTCTTGTTCTTTGTTCAAATCAATATTTAATTTATTAAACAGAGCTTTGATTTCTTCAGGAAAAATTAATTCTCTTTGCTCACGATAGTTTTTGCAATACTCACAAGAACATCCATCAGCATCGCCAGTTGATTTCATGACGTATGATTCCTGTGTAGCTTTCAAATCAACTTCAAATTCCCAATCTCTGAAATCAACTTTATGCATAAACATCGGTAAATAATTCCTTCTCGTCAGGCAACGGACTTTCGTCGGCAAACTTCAATGCCTTTTCGGTCGCCTCTTTCGCCCGATTTTCGATTTCTTCGTAATCTTTATCGGAAATGATTTTCGCTTCGGTCAAACTTTCTCTGAACAAAACAATCGGGTCGCGTTCCTGATATTTTTTGATTTCATCAGACGTGCGGTATTTCCCGGGATCGGACATCGAGTGTCCCATAAAACGGTAGCAGCGAATTTCTAAAAGCGTCGGCAATGATTCTTCGCGGGCGCGTTTGATGGCGCGTTCGGTCGCTTCGCGAACGGCGAGAACGTCCATTCCGTCCACAAATTCGTTGGCAATTCCGTAGGCTTCGGCTTTTTTCGCCACACTCGAAATTGACATCGCGCGCGTTTGCGACGTTCCCATTCCGTATTGGTTATTTTCGCAAATGTAGATGACGGGCAGTTTCCACAACGCCGCCATATTCAGTGATTCGTGAAACATTCCCTGATTAACCGCTGCTTCGCCGAAAAAGCATAAAGTTACGCCGTCTGTGCCTTTGTATTTTTGGGCGTAAGCCATTCCGGTTCCGACGCCGATTTGACCGCCGACGATTCCGTGTCCGCCGAAAAATCCGCGCGCGGCGTCGAACATATGCATCGAACCGCCTTTGCCGCCGACGTTGCCGCCCGCTTTGCCGTAAAGTTCCGCCATCACTTCTTCGGGCGGAATGCCTTTGACCATCGCCTGAACGTGGTCGCGGTAAGCCGTAATCACTAAATCGTCTTCGCGAATCGCCATCATCGTGCCGACGGCGACGGCTTCCTGCCCAATGTAAAGATGACAAAAGCCGCCGATTTTTCCGATGCGGTAAACCTCGGCGCATTTCTGCTCGAAATATCTGCCGAGAACCATCTGGTAAAGCATCTCGCGCAGCAGTTCAGGCTCGATTTGTTTGATTGAATCGGTCTGGTTTTTCTTGCGCGAAACATTTTCGGTTCGGGCTTCTTTGCGGTTCACTTTGTCGGTCACGCCGCTGTTGTTTTTCGTGTTCGATACGGATTTACCCGTCGCGCCGTTCGTCGAATTTTTGTTCGTTTCAGTTTTTTGGCGAGTCGCTGTCTTTGGCAAAATTAAATCCTCCGCGCCACAATTAAGATAAAAATTGTCGCTTGTGTCTTTTCAAAATTATAAGCGAGTTGCGGCGGATTGTGCAAAATGGTTTTTTAAGTGCCGTTAATGATAAAATCGCATCTGATTCGATAGAAAAATTATGCCGCGCATTCGACAATTAAAATTTATTATCGTTTTACTGTTTGCTTTACCGCTCGTTTCGCTCGCTCAAAATCCGACGAAATGGAGTTTGGAATCGGATGCGAAAGGCAAATCACTGAAATCAAACGAAACTTTTAAGGCGAAGCTGAAAGCGGAAATCGAAGAAGGCTGGCATCTTTATTCAATTGAACAGCCCGAAGGCGGACCGTTTCCAACGAAAATTTCACTAGCCGAAAATGTGCCGTTTGTGTTTGACGGAAAAATCGAATCACCGAGTCCGATTATCAAAGCCGACCCGAATTTTCTGGTTAATAACCAGCCGCTCGAAACAAAATTCTTCGACCGGCAAGCCGAGTTTAATTTACCGGTAAAAACAACGAGCGAAACATCTAGCGACGCGCTGGCGGTTAATGTTCGTTTTCAGGTTTGCAACGACACGCTTTGTCTGCCGCCAAAAACCGTTAAAGTAACATTCGCCGGTTACGAAGATGCTAAAAAGTCAGTTGGCAGTCCGTCGTCGGTTATCACAACCGAAAAACCGTCGGATACAAATTCGGCAGCGGAGCAGCGGACAACGGACAGCGGACAACGGGCAAATCCGAACGATTTACCGCTGTCGTCGTTTATTTGGCTTGCAATTACGTTGGGCGCGTTGTCGCTTCTTACGCCGTGCGTCTTCCCGATGATTCCGATTACGGTTTCGTATTTTACGAATCATTCGAGCCAGAACCGCGCCAAATCCATCAAACTCGCGACGGTTTATTCGCTCGGAATTATCGCCACATTCACTATTTTGGGAATGCTGCTGGCGATTTTCGTCGGCGCGGCTGGAATAAATTTATTCGCGGCAAATCCGTATGTCAATCTTTTAATCACGGCGATTTTTCTGTTCTTCGCGTTTAATTTATTCGGCGCGTATGAAATCACAGTTCCGACAGCGATTTTGACCAAGCTCGATAATCTGACGCGCAGTCAGGAAGGCGAAGGCAGCGGAATCGTCGGCGCGCTGCTGATGGGTTTGACGTTTACTTTGACGAGCTTTACCTGCACGTCGCCGTTTGTCGGCACGATTCTGGTTTCCGCCTCGCAAGGCGATTGGCAAATGCCGCTCGTCGGAATGCTCGCGTTTTCCACCGTTTTCGCGCTGCCGTTTTTTGTTCTCGCGCTGCTTCCGCAATACGTTTCCAGTTTGCCGCGCGCGGGCGGCTGGATGAACTCAATCAAAGTCGCAATGGGATTTCTCGAAGTCGCGGCGGCGATGAAATTCCTGTCAAATGTAGATTTGGTTTGGAAATGGGGAATTTTCACGCGCCCGGTCGTGCTGGCGATTTGGATTGCTATCGGAATCATTTTAGCGATATATCTGCTTGGAAAATTTCAACTGCCGCACGACACGAAACCCGAACGCATCGGCGCGTTTCGCGTGATGTCGGCGGTCGTGAGTTTGGCGATAAGTTTCTATCTGCTAACCGGACTTTTCGGCGCGAAACTCGGCGAACTCGAATCGTTTCTGCCGCCTGATTTGGAAAACAGTTCAGCCAGATTTTTCGGCGGCAAACCTGCGGACGAACTTAAATGGATAGACAACGATTTGGAACGAGCAATCGCGCAAGCCAAACAGGAAAACAAACAGGTCTTTATAGATTTCACCGGTTACACCTGCACGAATTGCCGCTGGATGGAAGCGAATGTTTTCCCGAAACGAGAAGTCGAAGCGGAAATGTCGAAATTCGTTTTAGCCCGTCTTTACACCGACGGCGACGGCGCGGTTTATGAACGTCAGCAGCAATATCAGGAGCAAACTTTTCAAACCGTCGCGCTGCCTTTCTACGCGATTCTCGACGCGGACGGTAAAGCTGTTTCGACGTTTCCCGGCTTGACCAGAAACGTTGCGGAGTTCGTTGACTTTTTGAAGAAAGCGGAGAAAAATTAAATCGCAGAAACGCAGAGTTTTTGAGGAAGCTATCAATTTAGGAAATTTTAATTTCTCTCTGCGTCTTTGCGTTTCTGTGGTGAAAATCTTATGAAAACTGTCAAAGTCGAAAATTTAATCGAAGGCTTGTGTGCCATTCCCGACGCGGAATTTACCTGTGATAATGTTTATCAATTCTTAGCCGGAAATCCGGTTGACGTTGATTCGATTGTTCCGTATTTTCATTGGAGCGAAAAATTTTACACGCGCAATCTGATTTTCAAAAACGAGCGTTTCGAGATGATGGCGATTTGCTGGAACAAAGGTCAGGTTTCTAAAGTCCACAACCACGCCGACCAGATGTGCTGGATGACCGTTCCCGTCGGCAAGCTGCGCGGGCAAAATTTTCGCGCCGTCGAGATAGATGAAGCGAAGAATTTCTGCCGGCTCGAAGAAACCAATAAATTCGATTTGTCTGATTGCCTGACGGCAAAAGTCGAACTCGAAGAACCGATTCACCAGATTTTAAATTTACCCGAATTCGAGAGTCGCGCCGTCAGCCTGCATATTTATTCCAAACCGTTCAACCGCTGCCTCTGCTACTGCCGTGACACCGACACTTTCAAAGAAGTTTCGCTCGCTTATACGAGCATCGGCGGCAAACTTTGTCCGAGCATCGAACTCTAAAAATGAAACTTGCAGACAAAACTTGGTGGGCGATCATCGCCGCGATTTGTTTTGTCTATCTTGCGCTCCGCCTCTGGAATTTAACCGATTCGTGTTTCTGGTTCGACGAAATTTTCGGCGTTCACGCCGCCGAAATGGATTGGGCGAATTTGTTTTGGTTCGTCGCGCAGGATTTGATTCACCCGCCGCTGTTTTATGTTTTATTAAAGATTTGGATTTCTTTCGGCGACGAAAGTTTATTCTGGCTCAGATTTTTTCCCGTATTTTTTTCAACGCTGGCTGTCGTTCCTTTCATTCTCCTTTGCTGCCAACTTAAATTATCGCTTCCGGCAATCGCGCTCGCTTTAACCGTTTTCGCCGTCAACGGTTCGCTTATCAAATACGCCCAGGAAGTCCGAATGTATAGTCTGCTTTTGTGTTTCGGATTATTTTCCCTGTGGCTGTTCGCGCGGTTTTTGAATACTGGCAAAGGATTTTTTCTGTTAACTGTTGTCAATATCGTGCTCGTTTATTCGCATTATTTCGGCTGGCTGATAATTGTGTCGGAAATTCTCGCGGTTTTGTTTTTGGCGCGGGAAAGATTGAAACATATTTTTCTGATGTTCGCTTTGGCAGCGATAAGTTTCGCTCCCTGGCTTTACGCAGTTTGGCAGGCGGCGAAGATAAACGCCAATGTCGGACAGAACATCGGCTGGATGACGAAGCCGAATTTCGTCGTCGTTTTCCAATTCGTTCTCGATTTATTCGAGCCGATTTATTTTCAAAACAGCACGGCTCAACCAGCCTCGATTTATCTGCTGACCTTGCCGATTCTAATTGTCGCCGCCCTTGCCGCTGGTTTTTATTTTGCCGGTTGGAAAATCGAAAGCCTGATTGATAAACGAAACGTCTTTCTGCTTTTAATTTTCACGTTAACGCCGATTGCGCTTGCTTTTCTTGCCAGTTGGGTTTCGCCATATTCGATTTGGGGAACTCGTCACCTGATAATCGTCTTCGCGCCGACGGCGATTTTAACGGCGAAATTTTTGTCGGAAATAAAAATCCCGTCTTTGAAAACGGGTTTTGTGTCTGCGTTGGTTCTGCTCTTCGCCGTCGCATTGGCGATTCAATTAAAAACGGCGCAGCCAAAATATATCTGGTGCGCGTGGGAAGATTTGGCGCGGAATTTGGACGCGAATCAGCCGCAAAAAATTTATGTTTTTGAAGATTTAACGGCTTATCATTTTTGGTTTGCTTTACGCGACAGTCATAAAGTTCAAATCATCGCCGTCAAAAATATCAACGGACTTAAGGAAGACAATGCGTATTTTCTGCCGCGCGGTTTTGATAAAATTCAAACGGTGAATGAGTTTGAAGGAGAGCGATTCTACATCGCCTTTCGTGATAAAGGCTGGAACGAAGCCGCGCCGCCCTTGAAAAACTTAAAAGATCAAGGCTATCGAATCGGCGAGCCGCAAGTTTTCGAGGCGCAGGGTTTGAAAGCGTTTTTAGTTGAAATTTGGAAGGAAAATTAAATAATCGAAATTAATTTATCTATTAACGGTTCGTAAATTTCCTTGCCGCGTAGATTATCGCGCCACCTTTTCGGAATTGCATTTAGCCCAAATTTCAAGCCCGCAATTCCACCGGCGATGCAAGCCGTCGTGTCGGTATCATTACCAAGAGAAATCGCGGCTTTGACGGTTTTTTCATAATTTTTATTTCCGCAAGCCCAACGCGCCGAACGCAAACTGTCAACCACATAACCGCTGCCGTTGGTTTCGTAAATCGCGTCTTTCGGGAAAATTCCGGTTTCAAGTTCCGTGTTTTCAATCGTGCCTTCGCGGAAAATTTTATAAAGCGTTTCAACTGCTGAATCCCAGGCATTTTCATCGTTCCGTAAAATCCGGCGCGCCCAAAGACAATACAAGGCGCAGCAAAGTTTCGAGCGCAAATGCCGGTGCGTGATGGCTGATTGGTCAAAAGCATCGGCAATCAATTCCGCGTCAGTTCCTTTGTGCCAAAGCGCGAGCGGCAGAACGCGCATCAATGAACCGTTGCCGTTTGAATACTCGTCTGCGCCGCCCGCGAGAAGCGGCTCAACGCCGCGCTTCAGTTCACGAATGGCATTGGCGGTTTGAATGCCGACATCGAAAACTTTTCCGCCGACCGCCATAAATCCGCTGTCATACCAGGCAGCCAAACTGTCGGCGAAATGTCGCGGGTTGAACTTTCCACATTCGAGCAAAGTGTTTAATAAAATCAACGCTTGCGCTCCGTCGTCCGAATAAGTTCCGATTGGAACTCCGGCGTGTGAACGCCGAAAGTAATCAGGCGGCTGAAATTCAATTTCTCCAAATGCGGGAATGGAAGCCCGGTCGTGAAATTCATACGGAACGCCGAGCGCGTCGCCAACCAGCAGCCCGATAATTCCGCCTCTGATTTTCTCTTCTATTTCCGTTTCCATCTTACACCGTCCTTAGTATCTTCCAGAACGATTCCTTTTTCGGCGAGCGTATCACGAATTTCGTCCGACCTGGCGAAATCTCGATTGCGTCTGGCTGCCTGTCGTTCTTCGATTAAATTTTCGATTTCCGCGTCGAGCATTGCAGTTTCTGCTTCGCCGAAGATGTTGAGAACCGAATCGAATTTATCAAGCGCGTGCAAAATGAATGAACGGTCTTCGGTGCAGGCGACTTCGTGCGCCAACGCCGTGTTGGTTTCGCGGACAAGATTATGCAGAGCGGCGAGCGCGACCGACGTATTTAAGTTGTCGTCCATCGCTGCTTCAAAATCCGCGAGATAGCCGCGCACCTTCGTTTCCAAATCCGTATTGATGCCGTCGGGTAAATGCGCGTCTTGCAGGCGTTTACGGAAATCTCTGAGCCGCGCAATCGTCTGTTCCGCGCCGTCCAGAGTTTCAAACGTGAAATTTAATTGTTTGTGATAGGGAACTGACATCAGCAAATAACGAATCGCCGTTGCCGTGTAACCTTTCGCAATCAAATCGCGGAAGGTGTAATAATTCCCCAAACTCTTTGACATCGTTTCGCCTTCGACTTTCAAATGTTCCGAATGGAGCCAAACTTTGGAAAACTGTTTGTCGGTTGCGCCTTCGCTTTGGGCGATTTCGTTTTCGTGATGCGGAAATTTCAAATCAACGCCGCCCGCGTGGATGTCGAAAGTTTCGCCCAAATACTTCATCGCCATCGCCGAACATTCGATATGCCAGCCCGGACGACCGCGCCCGAAACTCGCGTCCCAGCCGGTCGGTTCGTCGTCGCCGACTAATTTCCAAAGCGCGAAATCGTTGGCGTTTTCTTTGTCGTATTTGTCGGTATCAACTCGCCCGCTCGCGCCGGAAACATTGCCCGCGAAATTTATTTTCGATAGCTTGCCGTAGTCGGGAAAAGCCGCGATGCGAAAATAAATCGAGCCGTCCGATTCGTAAGCGCGCCCGTTTTCCAGAAGCGTTTCGATAATCTGAATCATCTCCGCGATGTGGTGCGTCGCGCGCGGGGTGATTTCAGGTCGTTCCAAACCGAGCGCGTCAAAGTCTTCCCAAAATGCCTCAATGAAAGGCGCAGTGAATTCGTCAATCGTCTTTCCGGCTTTCTTTGCCTCGTTAATAATCCGGTCATCAACGTCGGTCAAATTAAAAACGTGCGTTAGATTGTAGCCTTTGAATTTCAAGTAACGCCGCAAAATGTCGCCGAAGGTGAATGTACGAAAATTGCCGATATGAGCGAAACTCCAAACCGTCGGACCGCAGATGTAAAGGCGAACATTGTTGCCGTCGAGCGGATGAAATTCTTCGAGCTGTCCTGATAATGTGTTATGAAATTTAAGCATAAAATTGAATCCTGTTTGAAAAATAATACAACAAAACGCAAAACCGATGGATTCGTTAGAACCCAAAAATTGGTCGTGGAAAATTGAATTGACGAATTGGAGTTAACAGCGACAGTCTTCTTTCGGCGCGATGCCGAGTTTTTCGAGAAGCGTTCGGGTTGGACTGATTTTGAGAATCATACAGATTTTATAGCACATTTTGCTCGCAATTTCACCAGCCGGTTTCATTGATTTTCCGACAAATCGAGCATCCAGATGTCCGACTCGGAAGAAAAATTCGTGTAATAAATCAAATCTTCGGCGCGACTGATGCCGACGCTTTTGAGTTGCTCTTCGTTCGGCGGCGAGAAAATTTCGCGCGGTTTTTTCGTGTGGATGTCAACTATGTAAGCCTTGTTTTCGTTATAGTAAATCAGCCGTGAACTGTCATTTAGCCAGCGCGTGTTGTAGGTCGAAATGTTCAAATCTTCCCAACGTCCTGTATCGAACGAATAATAGCCGACCCTCAGGGCGTTGTCCTCTTTGGAGAACTGTCTGCCTTTTTCGGAAAAAATGCCCGAAAGTTTTTTGCCGTCGGGCGACCAGTCCCAGGCGATGACCACCGAATAATTTTCCGCGCCGGGCAGTTCTTCCGGCTTCTGCTCGCCGGGCGGTTTCGTTAAATCGAGAATATACGCATTGTGATTAAAGTCGTAACCCAATTTCTGACCGTCGGGCGACCAAAACGGATACGACGCGCTCGTTTGATTGCCGAACGTCCATTGTTTGTGGTTCGTGCCGTCCGCGTCCATCGTCCAGATTTCGTAATTGCCGCTGCGGTCGGAAACGTAGGCGATTTGTTTGCCGTCGGGCGACCAGCGCGGATAGTTTTCCGAAAATTCGTCCATCGTCAAGTCGCGCCAACCGCCGCCTTCGCTGCCGACCGACGCGATGTCGTGCTGCGTCAGCCGCGTCAGCCGCATTATGAATTGTTTGCCGTCCGGGGAAATTTCAGGACGCACGACTTCCTGCTCGCGGCGCGTGATCGAAAACTGCTCGCCGATGGTTCTTTCCGTCGCCTGGTCGAATTTAACCGCTTTGAGATTCGATTCGTCGTCGGTCTGCACGTAAATCAGGCGTTTGCCGTCGCGCGAGAATGATAGATGCCGCACAAACTTTGCCGGTGTCGGAACGCTTTCCGGCTTGCCCAAAACCTTGCCGCTCGCTTCGTCAATCCGCACGCGCCAAAAACCCATATTGCCTTTGCGGTCTGAAGCGAAATAAAGAAAATTTCCGTCGGGCGACCAAACCGGATTCCAATTCACGCCGCTCGAATCAGTTACCAGAACCGGCTCGCCGCCCGCCGCCGAAACAGTCGCCACGTCGCGCTTGCCGCCGGGCTGCATTATCCAGAAGGCGACGCGCTGACCGTGCGGCGACCATTTCGGCTGCGCCGCGTAACCGTCGTGCAGAACGCGCTGTTCGCCCGTGGCGACGTTCGTAATGATGAGTCGGCTTTTGTAGCGCGTGCCGGGTAAATTCTGGTCTTCTTCGGAACTGACAATTTCCTTGCCGTCAGGCGACCACGCCGGATGATAACCGTCTTTGCACAAGCGGCGCGGATTTTCGCCGGTTGACTCCATTAAGTAAATTCCAGCCGGATAGCGCGTCGAACGAAAGGCGATGAGTTTTCCGTCGGGCGAATACGCCGGATGTGTTTCGTCGTCGTTCGGCGTGTCCGGCGTGAGGTTCGTGGCGTTTTTGCCGCCGACGCGACGGCGATAAATATCGTATTTCTCGCCGTTTTTGGCGACATATACGAAACCTTCGCCGTCTGGCGCGAGCGACGGCATAAACTCGGTGCCGGATTCGTCGGTCAAATGCACGTTCCGCGCCTGCGTCCAGTTCGGCGCGGGCGGAGCGGAATAACTTTGCCAGTAAAAATAACCGGCGACAGTTAAAATCATTAATGCAATGACGGGAACAATATAAATCAGACGAGATTTTTTCGGCGGCTGATTCGTTTGCGAATTCATTCGCCGCGCGCTTTTGCTCCACGACGAGGACGACGGCGACGAATCAATTTCGCGCCGCACTCTTTTTAAATCGGCGCGAAAATCCGACGCGGTTTGATAACGAAGGTCTTTATCTTTTTCCAGGGCTTTTTCTAAAATCCTGTCGAGTTCAACCGGCAGCGAAGCGTTTGAATCGGTCGCCGCCAGCGGTTCGCCCGACAAAATCGCATTGAACGTCGCCTGTTTCGATTCGGCTTGAAAAGGTTTTTTGCCCGTCGCCATTTCATATAAAACCACGCCTAAACTCCAAAGGTCTGCCCGCTGGTCAACCGTGTCGTCGCTGATTTGTTCGGGCGACATATAAGCGAGCGTGCCGATTATCATTCCTTTCTGCGTGTAATTGGTCAGGCTGATATGAATTGAGTCGGCTTGCGGATTGAGTTTTGCCAGACCGAAATCCAGAACTTTGACGTAACCGTCGGGACGCACCATGATATTTTCCGGCTTGATGTCGCGGTGAATAATTCCCGAAGCGTGTGCGGCGGCGAGGGCTTCGCAGGTTTGCGAAACGATGTTGAGCGTATTTTTCAACGACAAACTTTCTTTAATTAATTCGCGGACGGTTTTGCCTTCGATATGTTCGGTGACGATAAAGTTGATGCCGTCTGTCTGACCGAAATCGTAAATCGTGACGATGTTCGGATGATTCAGAGCGGAAACCGCTTTCGCCTCGCGCTCGAACCTTTTCACGCGTTCGGTATCCAAAACGAATTCGGCGGGCAGAATTTTCAGCGCGACTTTGCGGTTTAATTTACTGTCGTGAGCCAGAAAAACTTCGCCCATTCCGCCCGCGCCGAGCGGTTTTTCAATGCGGTAATTTCCCAATTCTCTGCCGAGAATTGAAAAGTCAACAACGGTCGTGTTGTCGTGCGCGATTTCTTTCGCCATCAAGTTCATCGCCGACTTTTCCAGAAAAACGTCGGTTTCCTTTTGCGCGGCAAGCAAACTCAAAACTTCTTTCTTCAAATCGTCATCGCTGCTGCATTTTTCAGCCAGAAACGCTTCGCGCTGCTCGTTCGGGATTTCCAAAACAGCATCGAAAAGTTCGTCAATTTGTTTCCAGCGTTCGGCGTTCATAAATCAGGAGAATAGCCGCGAACAAACACCAAATAACATAAAGGATAAAAATAAGCGATAGTTTCAATTTTATGTTCGTGCTATTTTGTGTTTGTTCGCGGCTAAAAAATCTTCAGGCATTATTCAATTCTCGATACAGCCAGGCTTTCGCCTTGCTCCACTCGCGCATTACGGTCACGCCGGAGATTTGCAAAACTTCCGCCGTTTCTTCGACCGATAAACCGCCGAAAAACTTGAGTTCAACAATTTTTGACTTGCGCTCGTCGAATTTCGCCAACTCGGTTAACGCTTCGTCGAGCGCGACCAAATCCGCGTCTTTTTCGGTAGATACGACAAGTGCTTCTTCGATGGAAACCTGCCGCACGACTTCATCGTCAACGCGCGGTCGTTTTCTGGCAAAATCCACCAGAATTCTTCGCATCAACTGCGCCGACACGCCGAAAAAATGCGCGCGATTTTCCCATTTTGCGGTTTTCCAGTCAATTAAACGAACGTAGGCTTCGTTGACGAGCGCGGAGGTTTGCAGCGTGTGATTTTCGCGCTCGCGGTTCATATAGCGTTTAGCGATGCGGTGCAGTTCGGCGTAGATAACGGGCGTGAGTTCTTCGAGCGCGTCAGCATCGCCGCCGCTCCATTTTTGCAGCAATTCGGTTACGTCTTGGTTGTTTGAAACGAACATTAATTTAAAAACTTGCCGACTTTTATTGATAAATTTAACACAATCGAACGAAAACGAAAATTTTTTTCGACTGATGATAGGTTTTTCGCAAAATCCCCGCATTTGTTTACGAGTGCGGAAACGATTGAAAAAATCAGCCGACAAAATTAAAAATTATCGAAGCTGAAAGCGTTTCGCGTCCGGCTTCAAACAAAAGGAGAAAAATTAAAATGGCACACTGTGAAATGGTAAAAAATGAAGAATTGAAAAAATACTTGAACGGCGCGGATTATTTTTGGAACATCTCCGACGATGTCGGTTGGGGCTGCAAAAACAATTGGGCGGACGTAATGTTGGTTCAGTTTCTACTCTCGCCGGTTTGGGGATTGACCGATCTGGTTTGCGACGGCGTTTTCGGACCGAAAACGGCTGGCGCAATCAGAGGTTTTCAAAAAGCGTGCGGCGACGGACGGGTTAAAGTTGACGGCAAAATGGACACCGTTGACGGAACGAAACTGCGTTCGACCGCATCAAAAACGATTTACACTATTTTAGAAATAAACGCCGAAATGACGAGATACTTGAAAACGACGTTTGCTGATTTGAAAGGGCATCCCAAACTGCCCGCCGAACTCCGCGTCGAACTATTCGGTTTTACGAGTTCTTCTTTAAAAGGCGCGCCGCAGACAATGGTCAACTAAAGACGCGCGGCGCAACGACGAAATTTAACCGTCCTTTTGTCATCGAAAAATTAAATGATGTAAAACAAAGCGCGGCGAATCGAAAAAGAGATTAGCATTTTTCGATTCGCCGCGCTTTGTTTTCAGCGTTTATCGGCATTTGTCGGTTGGGAATATTTCAAATCGCCTTCAACGAAACTTTTTCGGGCTTCGTCGGAAAAGAGAAACTCGCGGCTGTAAAATTTGAGCGGCAACTCTTTATCGCCGCCGATTTCTAAAACCCGATTGGCGAATTCAAGAAGCGACATTTGGCTTTTCTTCGCATCGAAAATCGCCCGCATCCAGAACACCGTCAGGGTTTCGTGATACGGCATCTCTTTTGATAAATCAACTTCAAAGGCGTTTAGCAGATTAAAAATCCCCGCGCGCATTTTTTCGAGAGCCTTTTCGTAATCGTATTGAAAAGCGTAACAGCAGGCAACGGTCAGATGTTCGGCGTGCCGCCAGTTTTCGCGCTCAATTGTGCCGCTTTCAAAGCCGCGCACAATTTCGAAAATCTCTTTTTCCGATTGGTAAGCCATTTTTCAATCACTTAATCGGTGCGCAGCGTGTCAACGAAAACTTCAAGAAATTCCTTTTGAGCATCCGATAGCTCGATGAATTTGACGGCGAAGCCGATTTCAAAAACGTGGTTGGAAACTTCGCCCCAGAACTGGATTTTTCTGCCGTCGGTCAGGGGCAGAAAAATCTTGACGTTTTCGCCGTCTTCGACTTCGCCCGAACTTAGCACAAAGCAGCCGACCGATGAAATATCGCTGATAGTTCCGGGCTTTCTGCCGATTAAACCTTCCCATTCGACTTCGATGCTGACGTTAAATCTCTTGACGGCGCGCCGGTCGCCGCCCGCTCTTCGTTCGCTAATTGCCATTTATATTTTCCTTTATTTGATTTTCGTTCGATGCCACGCGATTTGTTCTCGTCAAATAATAATAAACGGGTAATCCGAGCGCAATCAAGAAAATTCCGATAAAAGATTGCAGCGGTTCAGTGTGAA
>CBDUBY010000053.1:0-19066 GCA_965365505.1 uncultured Pyrinomonadaceae bacterium
AACCGTAAGTTTCAAAAACCTTAATGGCGAAATCCAGACAATCGGCGACTTCTTCACGCACCTGGTCAGGACGGACAAACAAGTGCGCGTCGTCAACCGTAAATCCGCGTACGCGCATTAAACCGTGCAAGGCTCCCGAAAGTTCTGCGCGATAAACCGTTCCGAGTTCCGAATAACGCTGTGGCAAATCGCGGTAAGATTTTGGCGAAGCCTTGTAAATCCCGATATGAAACGGGCAATTCATTGGCTTCAAACGATATTCCTCGTCCTCAATGCTCGTTGGCGCATACATTCCGTCAGCGTAATTGTCTTCGTGACCGGAAATTTTCCAAAGTTCACGTTTGGCAATGTGCGGCGTGAAAACAAAACTGTAACCGCGCTGCTGCAATTCTTCTTTCAGAAGGTTTTCCATTTCCATCCGAATCGCCGCGCCTTTCGGATGCCACATAATCAAACCTTGTCCGTAATCATCCTGAATAGAAAATAAATCCAATTCTTTCCCGATTCTTCGGTGGTCGCGTTTTTCGGCTTCCTCGCGTTGCTTTAGCCAGCCGTCAAGTTCTTCCTGCGTCGCAAAAGCCGTTCCGTAAATGCGCTGCATCTGCTGGTTCGCCGCGTCGCCTTTCCAATACGCGCCGGACAACGCCAGCAGTTTGAATGCCTTCAATTTATTCGTGTTCGGAACGTGCGGACCAAGACAGAAATCAACAAACGGCGTATTGTCAATATGATAAGCCGTCGCCGTGTCGCTCGCTTTCTCGTTTATCAATTCGCACTTTAAAGGCTCGTCGCGTTCGACAAAGAGTTTGACCAAATCCTGCTTATCGAGAACTTCGCGCCGATAAGCA
The DNA here is from genome assembly GCA_965365505.1 of uncultured Pyrinomonadaceae bacterium. Lineage (GTDB taxonomy): Bacteria > Acidobacteriota > Blastocatellia > Pyrinomonadales > Pyrinomonadaceae. The sequence goes on from CBDUBY010000053.1 coordinate 849, forward strand.
AGATTTTTCTTCGCGATGTCGCGCATCTTTTTTTCGATAACCGGCAAATCCGCTTCGGTTAATTGTCGCGGCGCGATCACGTCGTAATAATAACCGTAACGTGGGTCTTCCATCAGCGCTGGACCAACGCCGAGTTTCGTTCCTGGAAACAAATCAAGCACCGCCGCCGCGAGCAAGTGTGCCGCCGAATGACGAATTACTTCCAAACCGTCGCGTGTTTCCGGCAGTATCGGCTCGATTGATAAAACTTCATCGCTGCCATCGAGCGTGTAAGACAAATCTCTTTCTTTGCCGTTCACTTTCGCAGCGAGCGACTTCTTAACTAAATCACGGTCAAACGTCTTCAAAGCCTCCGCCACGCTCACGGGCGCAGGGAAACTTCTTTGATTTTCTCCAACCTTTATGTTTATCTCGTTCATATTTTTGTTAATCGAAAATAATTTTATTCCAATAGAAGAACCACGAAATTACTAAAAGCAAATTCGCCGCTTATCTTAAGAGAAATTCAATTAATCACTAACGATTAACAACCTACTACTCAAACAGATTTGATTTGATAAGAGCGACTTTGCCTTAGCGTTATAAAAAGAAACGCCGAATTACGCGCCATTAGAAGCGCGTCGTAGTAGTTCGTGTAACTGCAAAGTTCTTTGAAAGCATCTGATCAAAAAATAGAAAACTGGTAGTCGTTAACAGATTTGAGCTGTTGACTCCCAACCGTGCCAAGCAATTTGACAAGGGAAAAGGTTATCATTTTGAATTTTTTTCTGCAAGTTTTCACTCTGTTCCTTTTTGTGGTTTGCCAAAAAATCATTTTTATAAAATAAAAATAGATGAAAAAGTAGATGATGATTCTCCAAATTATAAAATGAGAGGACAAAAATGCCGTGCGAACGCAAAGGTTCAATACTCAAAAGAGACAAGAGAATATTTGCGCATCCGGTCGTTCTTTTTCAAGACCGGGCGGAAGTCCTCGGCAACATCAGACAACCGAAACGACTTGATGATTGCGAGAGAAACTGAGCCGTAATCAACAGCTCGAAAAAAATAATTAGCCATTTCTCTTTAGTTAAAAGAATCTGCCTAGCGAAAAATATATTTTGCCGCGACCGCCTTCACCGAAGCTCGTGCCGAGCGTGACGGGTCCTAAACCAGTTACAACGATGATGCCGCCGGTGAAATCAATTCGGTAATCCGACCTTCTGAATTGCTCGAACGCGCCACCGGATTCGATTGCCCCGAGCGCGTAAACTTTGCCGCCGATGAGCGACGGCAGCGAGTAGATTTCGCGCAAATAGCCCGCTCTGCTCAAGACGTAATGATTGCCCGAAAATTCATTGCGGCGATATGCTGAGAGGCGCCGCGTGCCGCCGAGCTGGAAAGTTTCGGTCGGCGAAGCGTTTTGATTAAAGGTCGTGCCGCCCGCCGCGTCGAAAAAAACGACGCCTTTTTCGCCGAAGGTGCGAAAGGCGGAGAAACTTGTTTCAGCTTGCGGAAACGCTTTGTCTGCGCCCGGACTGTTGAAGAAATAACGCGCTTCGCCAGTGAATCTCACGCCGCGCGTGGGGATAAAAGCGTCGTTGGTCGTGTCGAGTTCATAACGCGCGAAACCGCGTCTTTCATAGCCGCTGATTGTCGGCAAATTCGGACTGCCGATACGCGGCGCGGCTTCCAGATGATTCGTCTCAAAACCCAAGCGGAATTCGCCGTTTCGGAAAGCGTAGCCTGCGTCCACACCGATGCCTGCGCGCCGGACGCGGAAATCGGCGACGCGCAAATCGTTTTCGAAAAGACTGCGAATCCGACTGTCGTAAAAAACGCGCGGCGCGATGAAAATGCCTCGCTCGCCGATAGGTTTGTAGAACTCACCCGCCAAAACGGTTTCCGAGCCGAATCTGACATCCGCCCGCAGTTCGGAACGTGATCCGCCGATGTCGAAGAACGTGAATCTGCCGCCCAAAGTCGTGTGAACATCGTCTGAGCCGCCGAATTCGACTGCGACGCTCGGCGCGAGAAACGTCGGACCGTTCGTCCGTTCTCCGGCGCGAATCGAGAGCGTGTTTCGTCCGTTTTTGTTATCAATTCCATAGCCGAGGCTTTCCAATCTGCCTTCGCCTCTAATTTCGTTCAAATCCTTTTCGAGCTTTGACGGCTCGATTGGTTTTCCGATGTATTTTTTCAGCCGATTTTCAAGCGCGTCAGCTTTGACCGGCTTGATGTTATCGCCGGTAACGGCTATGTTTTCCGGCACAGGAACTTCGGTTTGCCGTCGCGCGTTTCTTTGCGCCGTGTAGGTTGCCCACGCCGCGTCGTCGAGAGCGAGACTTTTAAGAACCGGAGATTTCGCTTCCGCGCTTTTGTAGCCGAGTTCGTAAAGCGTTTTCGCCGCTTGAAAATCGAAAAGCGTGTAGTTGCCGAGGTCGGGCGCGATGATGATGTCGGCGAGAGTCAAATTGCGGCGGTCGTTGCCGATCAAGGCGATGCCGATGCTCTGTGATAAAACGCCGCCGAATGATTCGAGAGCTTTCGGGTCGTCGGAAAGCGGCGTGCCGATGTCAACGGCGATAATTATTCCCGCGCCCATCTGTTTAGCGATGTCGGTCGGGATGTTGTTGACCAGACCGCCGTCGGCTAAGATTTTTCCTTCACGCTCGACCGGAGTAAAAACGCCCGGAATCGCCATCGTCGCCCGCATTGCCGTCGAAAGCGAGCCGCTTTGCAAGATTACCGGCTCGCCTCTGACCATATCGGTCGCCACGGCGCGAAACGGCGTAACCAAATCATCGAAATCATTAACTCCCGTATAGGAAAGCGTCAAACGGTCAAAAATCAAACCGACTTTGTGACCGGAATTTAAACCGCTCGGAATGCCGATGCCGTTTTTTAAGCCAAATTCGATAACGGTTTGGCTGGCGCGGCGGTCTTGTTTGCGGCGAAAACTCAATTCGTCATACAGAGGTGTCGCGCGAAGAACGTCAGTCCAATCAATTTCTTCGATGATCTGCTTCATTTCGGCGGGCGTTTTTCCAGCCGCATACATTCCGCCGACGATGCCGCCCATACTCGTTCCGGCGACTAAATCAACCGGAATTTGATTGTCCTCAAACCATTGCAGAACGCCGACGTGCGCGATGCCGCGCGCTCCGCCGCCCGATAAAACCAGCCCGATTTTCGGTCGCTTTTTCGGTTCGGAATCAATCTGTCCGAAAACGAATTGAGGGCAAACGGCAGAAAAACATAAAAATAATACGACAAAACAGCGAGCGTTCATAAAACTTTTCCTTTCCGGCAGACGAATGAAATTCGAAGCATTTTCACGACTGCTTTTCATCAATAATAACATTCGGGTTGACTGGCGGAACGGCGATATTATGCTCGGCGAATGTTTGGCTGACTGCCATCGCCATCTCGCTCTTAATCTGTGTGGTTTTATTATAGTCGGTTGCCCACGCGCGCAGTTTAAAGTTGAGAGTGAGCGCGCCGAAATCGGTTAATAAAATTTGCGGCGCGGGTTTGTCGGCGATGAGCGGGTGCGCGGCGGCGACATTTGTGAGCAGTTTGGTAACGAGCCGCGTATCCGTGCCGTGAGCCACGCTGACGAGAATTTCAACGCCGCGCTTGCGGGTCGAGCGCGTCCAGTTTTTGACGTTTTCGCTGATGAGTTTGCTGTTCGGCACGATTATTTCAGAATTGTCCCATTGCCGGATAACGCTCGCTCGAATGCCGATGCGCTTGACCGTGCCGGTTTCATCCTCGATCATAATTTCGTCGCCGATTTTCACCGGACGCTCGAACAGTAAAATCAAACCCGACACGAAATTATTGAAAATGTTCTGCAAGCCGAAACCGATGCCGACGCCGAACGCGCCGACTAAAACCGTAAAGCGCGTCAAATCGAAACCCGCCGCGCCCACCGCCAAAAAGAATCCGACGAGCAGGATGACGTAATTAAGCATCGTGGAAATCGCATAAGGAATGCCGTGCGACAGCTCGAAACGTGGGTAAACGTCTTCTTCGAGCGCGAAACGGACAAAGCGCGAAACGAGAAACGCTACCCAGACGAGCGCGAAAAACAGCAGCACGTCAAACGCCGAAATGCTCAGCGAACCTAAAGATAATTCGGCGGTCAAAACCGCTTTGACGCGGCTGAAAACCGTTTCGCGCAGCGTAAAAAATTCGAGCGTGACTAAAATCCACAGGATAATGGCGACGAAGTTCACGAATTTGTGCGCCTTTTCCTGAATTGACGGCGCGTAATTCTCTACCATTTTCAGCAGATTCAAAGGGCGAAACCTGAGTCCGAAAACAATCAAACCGTCAATGATGCGCGCCGTCGCGTATAAAATGAGTGCCGCGTACAAGCTTCTTAAAACCGCGTTGCCGATGAGTCGCGACAAGTTAACGTAGCCGAAAGCATTCGCCAGAAAAGCGATGGCGAAAAACGGCAAAACAACCGGTGCGGCGACGCGGACGACGCGAAATACGAGCCCGTGTTTTTTAACGCCGGCTATTTTATCGCCGGCTATTCGTTCGCCTGATTTTTCTTCTGCCTGGTTTTCTTCGACGGACAGTCTGGCGCGGTAAAGCCACAAAAAGAAAGCAAACGCCGCCAGCATTTCCGCCAGAAACAGCGGTCGGGAAATGGTCGGCACGGCGTCGGTAATAACGCGTAGCTGGTCAATGAAATAAAAGACGACGAGCGCGTAAAGCAGCGGATAAAGCGAACGCTCGACTAATTTTTTAAGAATGATAATCGTCGGCACAAGCGCGACCGCGCCGAATATCGCGCCGAGTATTTGCGGCGTTTGCGGGTAAATGCGCGAACTGAAGATAATCGCCAGCAAAAGCGCGGTCGGAACGGGGAGATAAAAAATCACCGCCGCCTGTTTCAAATCCGAATTGGCTTCGACCAGCGGACGCGACCAGCGGCGCAGGTAAAAGAGAATAGCGGCGAGTAGAACAAAGACGAGAATGTGAATGATGAGCTTGTTCTGGTTGCGCCCCGCAAAGGCACTCAATCCGTCCAGCTGGGTCGCCGCCAAATCGCGGACGCCCTGCGACGCGCCGATTGGAACCCACAAATTCCGGCTCCAAATCGGCGGACTGTCCTGAACGAGCAGTTGACCGACGAGAGTTTCGCGTGTCTGTTTGATTGAATTGATAGCGTCATCTACCCGATTTTGCTGTTCGGCGACTCTATTTTGCAGGGCGGCAATGCGTGCCTGCCGCGTTTCGATCATTCGGCGCGTGCTTGCAGCAGTCTGAAGAATTGCTTCGATTCGCGCCAGAATTTCCGGCGGAGTTTCCGCCTTTCTCAATTCAGCAAGCGTCTTTCGCCACTTTTCGCTCAAATCGTCGAGCCGCTTCAAATCGCCTTCGAATTCTCGGGCGCGGGCGGTTAAATCATCCTTCCAACCGGGCAAATTTTTAGCAAGCGTGCGCCAGTCGGTTTCAAAACTTCTTAATTTATCGAGCGAAGTCGCGCCTTCGAGCGTCTGCGCCGTTTCTTCGAGCCGCGCGTTGACTTCATCGCTCAAAACGGGCAAATTTCGTTCGACCGTTTCGGCTGTCGGATCGGCGGTAATGCCCGCGCCGATTTCCTTCAAAGTCGAAGAAGCATTCTCGACCTGCGCGACGACTTCGGAAAAGGGAATCGGAGTCAGGCTTGGGGAAGGCGCGACGTTCGCCTGCGAAGAAGTGTTCGTCGCCGACTTGTTCGATTGCGGCGTGGTGTCTTGCGCCCGCGCTGTTTGAAAACAAGCGCAGAACAGAAACAATGCAGCACAAATTATTTTTATATTTTCCGAATAAGTTCGCTGAAACTCAGAATTTCTAAAAAAATCCATTCTGCAATCTTCTCATTTTACAGGCTTAATCTAAAACATCCTGAAAATAAGCGTTATCTTCGTCACGGGTATCGAACGACGACCGGACGCGAATCCGGCGGAAGCGGAATAAATTCGGTTTCGCCCGCGACAGGCGCAAAACGTCTTTCTTTCCAATCCTGTTTTGCCTGCTCAATTCTTTCCTTTGAACTCGAAACAAAATTCCACCAGATATGACGCTTTTCGCTCATCGGTTCGCCGCCGAAAAGCATTACGCGAGCAGACTCGGACGCGCAGGAAATTGTGATTTCCTGTTTCGGTTTCAAAATGACGAGCTGACCGGCGTTGAATGTTCCGTCGTTCGGCAAAAATTCTGCCGCTCCTTCGGTAACGAAAACGGCTCGTTCTTCGTGTTCGGCGGGAATCTGAAGACGCGCGCCTTTTTCCAGCGAAACGTCAGCGTAGAACATTTCGGAAAAAACTTTCACGGGCGATTTTTCGCCGTAAAGTGAACCGACGATAAGCCGCAATCGTTTTCCTTCGGCTTCGATAACCGGCAATTCGCTCGAATCGTGATGAAAAAACGTCGGCGCGGTTTCTTCGTCGCGCACAGGCAAAGCAACCCACGTTTGAATGCCGAAAAGTTCTGTGCCGGAATTTCTAATTGCTTGCGGCGTGCGTTCCGAATGGGCGATGCCGCTTCCGGCAGTCATCCAATTAACCGCGCCCGGCGTAATAAGCTGCTCGGTTCCGAGACCGTCGCGGTGCAGAATCTCGCCTTTGAAAAGATAGGTGACGGTCGCCAGACCGATATGCGGGTGCGGCGCGACATCTAATCCTTTATCAGCCGTCAGAATCTCAGGTCCCATCTCGTCGAAAAAAATAAACGGTCCGACCATCCGCCGTTTCGCGTGCGGCAGAACGCGCCGCACTTTAAAACCTTCATTCAGCTCGCGTGTGCGCGATTCGATAACCATCTCAACGGCAGTTTCCGCCGCTTCGGATTGATTCGCTAAAATATTTATGTTCATAAAGTTATTTCCCTTCGCGTTGCGGCTAATGCCGTTTGTTTGACCCGAAAATTAATAAAAACCAGGCATCAATAATTTATTAATCGCATCAAAAGAACTGAAAAACCAAATTTCCAAAAGTTAATTTTTAAGGATAATTTATTTATGAAAAAATTTCAGACTACTTTTGTTCTAACCGTTTTACTGATGATGGGCGGCACGGCTTGCGCTCAGAAACCGCGCGAAACTCCGAAAACTTCCTCGTCAACCGCTCAATCCTGTACGCCGCTTGAAACCGCAGCGGCAAACGCTCCTGAACAAAAACCGGCTTTTCCCGGACAGACGCGCGCCTGCGCCGCTAAATCCGAACAGGCGTTTGATGTGACGGTCGTGGCGAAAGGATTGAACCGACCGTGGGCGGTGGAACCGCTGCCGAGCGGCGATTTTTTGATTAGCGAAAAATCGGGAAATCTCCGTATTATTTCGGCGAAGGGCGAAATCAGTGAACCGATTGACGGTTTGCTGCCGGTTAATCAAGGCGGTGTTTCGGCGACGAGCGAGCAAGGCGGATTGCCGCCGATTACGGCACGTGGACAGGGCGGACTACTCGATGTGGCATTAAGCCCTAATTTTGAGAAGGACCGAACGATTTTCTGGAGCTTTTCCGAACAACGGACGGGCGGCAGCGGAACGAGTGTGGGGCGCGGCGTTCTCAGCAACGATCGAAAGAATCTTGAACAGGTTCGTGTTATTTTTCGTGCGATGCCGACTTATGATAACGGCTTGCATTTCGGCTCACGGCTTGCTTTCGGACTTGACGGAATGCTCTATATTACGCTCGGCGACCGTTTCGATAAAGCGACGACGCGCCCGCAGGCGCAGCAGTTAAGCAGTCATCTCGGCAAAGTTATTCGCATCAAACCGGACGGTTCGGTTCCCGCCGATAATCCGTTCGTGAAACAATCCGGCGCGCTGCCCGAAATTTGGGACATCGGACACCGCAACATTCAATCGGCGACGTTCGACGAAAAAGGAAGATTATGGACGGTCGAACACGGAGCCAAAGGCGGCGACGAGCTGAATCTGATTGAAAAAGGTAAAAATTACGGCTGGGCGATTATCAGTTACGGCGAAGAATATTCGGGCGAACCGATTCCGGGCAATATCACCGCGCGAGCTGGTTTGGAGCAGCCGATTTATTATTGGGATCCGGTGATTGCGCCTTCCGGTATGCAATACTACACCGGCGCGGCTTTCCCGTCCTGGCGCGGAAACATTTTCGTCGGCGGTTTGGCGTCGCAACGCCTCGTCCGGCTAGTTATTAAAGACAATCGCGTGACGGGCGAAGAACATTTATTAATGGATCGCGGACAGCGAATCCGCGACGTGCGTCAAGGTTACGACGGAATGCTCTACATCGTTACGGATGAAAGCGACGGAGAACTTTGGAAAATCTCGCCGAAGCGATAAAGTCTAACCGGTTCAAAGATTCAAACGAGCAGGTTCGTTCTATGGAGAACGAACCTATTTTTATTTGGCGGTTAGATAAACTCTTAAGTAACGTATAATTTACAGTCATTTAAAAAAACGGAAACCAATTCAGCCACGTGATTTGTCCTGAATGTTACCAGATATTGGAACAGGTAAAAAGAATAAGATTTCTGTCGCAACCGACCTTTTTTATGGCTAATAAAAGTGTTAATGACAATGCTTATAAGGCTTTTTGACCGTGTTGTTTTGCTCCTTCAATTCCAACCTCTGCCGCTGCTCCTTCAATCTCCGCATTTATCTTTCCACCGATGAGAATTGATACACCTGTCAGATAAAACCAGAGCATTAAAACTATAACTGCTCCGAGCGCTCCATAGGTTGCGCTATACGAATCAAAATATCGCAAGTAAATTCGAAAAAGAAACGATACCAGCAGCCAAAGCGTAATTCCAATTACAGAGCCGGGTGTAATCCAATACCACTTTTGATCATACAAATTCGGTGCATAGTAATAAATCATCGCAAAAGTAAACAGAACAAATACCAAAACTACGGGAACCTGAGCTATTACCCAAAAAGTCAGAAAGTCACGAGTTTGATTAAAATAATTCGTTACCGCTTCACCGAGTTCGCCGCCATAAAGTATAAGCAATAATGCCGTGATAATAAGTACAGCAAGAGCAATGGTTAAGCCGACTGAGGCTAAACGCACTTTCCACCACGGACGTGATTCTTTCACGCCATACATTGCGTTGAGTGCATCGGTAATCGCGCCGATTCCTGACGAGGCAATCCAAAGTGCCGTCAGAATTCCGAAAGAGAGTTTACTGCCGTCAGCATTTTGTCCGATTTCGTCAACCGTAGTATAGATGAGGCTTGAAGCAGAATACGGAACAATCCGGCTGAGAGTGGAAAGTAGCTGCGAGCGAAGTTCAGTTCCTGATTCTGCGAAAAAGCCAAGTATTGTAATCAAAAAAAGTATTAACGGAAAAAGCGCCAACAAAAAATAAAAAGATAAAGCGGCGGCGTGAGTTAGTAAAGTGCCTTCGTAGATTTCGAGCCAGACTCTTTTTCCTAATGCACGCCAAGACAAATTACTGAGCTTCCAAATTGATTTAGATTCGGGGTTAAGTTCCGTCGTATCTTGCGTATCAGCGTTTTTCATCTTCGGTTTTCCAACTTTCGTTCGAAATTAAAAATCAGATAATAACGAGTGCAATTGTTAATCAAAAACTCGAATAAATTCACTGGTTTTTATTGAGAATAGATTTTTTCGCGGGTTCGATTTGAATCCGTTATAAGCACTTGATTTCTTATATTAGCATCTAATTTTGCGCGTTGATTCTAAACTTATCGTCAATATAATTTTCTGAATCAATGGAATAAGAACGCCGAAAATAAACCTGGTTCCGACGCTGAAGGCGTCGAACAATCTACTTTGTGTGTTGCCCACCTTCAGTGAGCGATGAAACACTCGCCGTCAACCCGGCGATGCTCGCCGGGCTATATTATTTGGTGCTTTCAGCGACTTTTGCGATTTTCAAAACAGTTTCTTAAAAAATACCGATTAAATTTAAAACCGCGCGACCCGTCAGGCTGACAATCAAACAGCCCAGAACCATAATGACTATACCTGGCAAAAACAAATCCTTAAATTCTAAGCCGCCCTCGCCGTAAACCATCGCATTCGGCGGCGTGCTGACGACGAACGGAATGCCGAACGAAGCGGAAATCGCTACCAAAATTGCCGTCGAAGGTTCAGGAATCAGCGCGTGGGCAAGCGGAATTAACATCACGGCGGTCGCCGTATTGCTCATTAACGCCGAAAGCGTCGCGCTTGCCATACACAGCAGAAACAAAGCCAGCATCGGATTCAAATCATCCCATACGATGCCGCTTGCGATAATTTTGATGAGCTCGGATTGCTCCAGTAGTTTTCCGAGCGTAATGCCGCCGGCAATCAGCAAAAGAGTTGACCAGTCCACGCGAAGCAAATCTTCTTTGTTAAGCAGGCGCGTAAGAAATAAAACGCTCGTCGCGGCGAGCGAAACGACGCTTGCCGCCGCGCCGTGCAAAGGCTCGGTCAGCCAGAGAACAATCGTTCCGGCGAAAACAAGTAAAAATGCGTATTCTTTTAGCTTTGAGGATTGACGGTTTGCGCCGTCACGAACTATCTCGTTCAACACACTGACTTTACTCGACCATTCGCCTTGCTGCCGCCGGACACGGAACCAAATCAGTGCAAAACTGAAGAAAAGCATTCCGATGGAAATAGGCAGAGCGAAGCTCATCCAGCCGAGAAACGAAACGTGGCTTGATTCGGAAATTGAAGCGATGGCGATGGCGTTCGGACCCGTTCCGATTGGCGTGGCGATACCGCCGAGGTCGGCGCCCAAAGCGATTCCGACGAGCAGAGCGCGACGCAGCGCGTCGTCAACTTTAAAATTGAGTAGAAGCGGATGAAGGCAAGCCAGCATCAGCGCGGCGGCGGCAATATTCGACATCCACATCGAAAGAAACGCCGTCAGCAAAATGACGAGCAGCAGAAACTTTGCGAAAGATTTTCCCGCCGAACGAAGCGCGATATTTGCCAGGCGTTTATCAAAACCGAATCGTTCGGTCGCCACGCCCAAAACAAAACCGCCGAAAAATAAAGCCAAAACCGGGTCAATCGCCCAGGTCAGAACATTCGGCAGTCCGAATTTTTTATCCAATGAACCGATCATCAAGGGCGTGAGCGTCCACAGCAAAAAAGTCGGAACAAACGGCGGCGCAATTTCGCTGAGCCACAAAACAAGGCACGTTCCGGCGATAATTGTCGTCAATCTCAAAACAGCCGAATCAAAAGCAAATATCGCCGCAAGAGAAATTCCTGCGATTATTAAAAAAACGACCAACCAATGCCGCATAACTTTAACCTTTGACTAAACCCCGAACAGATAGCCGAATAATCAAATTGCCGTCTGCTTATTTGTCCGCGCCGCGAATGCAAGAATGTGTCCATCGAGATCAGCTAAATAGCCGACCGTATCGCCCCAGTCGCGGGCTTGGATTTGGCTGATTTATTTGGCTCCAGCTCTTACCGCCCGGTCAAATAATTCTTCAAAATTGTCGGTGTGCAGATACAATTCACAACTCGGTATTCCGTTTCCGCTTGACGGATGCGGCGTTTTATCGAGTAGAATTTTGGCTATTCCGTGTTCCGGCATCAATCCGAGTGTAAGATTCTCCGCTAGATTAAATTCGGTCATTCCGCGAACGTCAAGGTCAGGCTGTTTCCCCAAAAATATCGAATAAAAATTCCTGCTCTTTTGCTGGTCTGCCACGTAGAGGATAATTCCGACTTTATTTATATTCATTTGTTAATTCGATAACGCCGTAATCCGCTAACTTCTGAGATTATTTTTCTTTTCTGACAACCTCGACCGAGCAATGCGCCCGCGCCGCGACTGCTGCCGAAACACTGCCTAGCAAGAATTTTTCGAGGCGGCTGCCGAAACGATTTGCGCCGACGAAAATCGAATCGGCGTGCCAGTTCATCGCTTCTTCGGCAAGAATTTGTTTCGGATTTCCCGCTTCAATCATAAGGCTGGTCGTCAAACCTGCGTCGCGCAGCTTTTGAAGTGAGGTTTCCGCCAAGTTTTTCAGCCAGTCACGCTCGCCTTCGTTAGCTTCCTCAACCCAGTTGGCAATCGGCGGCACAAAACGACCAATTGCCGACGGCGTAATCGGATCGGAAACGGCAATCAGTTTCACTTCGCTTTGCTCTCGCCAATTTCTCGCGGCAACCGCTTCGACCGCTGCCTCTGCGCCGAGCGAGCCGTCAAAGCCGATAATGACACGCGACGGCACCGGATCAACTTCAATGCGCCCGCGCGCGACTCTGACCGAACAACGAGCTTCAGTCAGGACTTTCTGCGAAATACTGCCGAGAAAAAAACGTCCGACGGCGGTGCGTCCGTGCGAACCGACGACGATTAAATCCGCCTTTACTTCACTGGCTTTGGATAAAATTTCCCAAGCCGGAGAGCCGTAATTCGCTTCTGCGGAGATTTTCCAAGCGGGAAACATTTGCCGCAAGCGTCCTTGAGCGTGTTTGGCGAGAGTTTCGGCTTCGGTAACGGCTTTGGCGTGCGTTTGATAAGCCTTAAAAGGCTGCGGCTGAGTTTGCAAATCATGCGCGTATTCGCTCAAAGTTTCGTTTTCCGGCGGTGGCGGAAGCCAGACTTCGGCGATTGACATCACTGTCGCTTCGGTTTCGTCGGGCAAACCTGCTAATTTCAGATCATCGAGTGCCGCATCAGAGCAAATCGAACCATCATATCCGATTAAAATTTTCATCCGTTTCACCTCTTCGGGAAGCGATTGGCAACCCTTGTGCCATCTCGTAATTCATTGTTTTTAAGGACGAACGTATCGTTTCAAAGTCGTATTCAGCGCGAAATTTTCAGTAAAGTGTGGAAAACTTCGCATTGCCTCGATTAGTGGTTATAATCTAATTTCAAACAGCGCCATTCCAAAATTTGAGAGGTAATTTATTGAACACTGAACAAAATAAAATTTTAATCGTTGACGACGATTCTTCGCTTCGATTCGCGCTCACTGAAGCCCTGCGCTCCTGGAATTATGAATCTGTCGCCGCCGCCAATTTAGCCGAAGCGCGTCGCCTGTTTCTAGAAGAAGAGCCGCACGTCGTGTTGCTCGATATTGATTTGCCCGACGGTTCGGGACTGGATTTTTTGACGGAAATCAAAGCCGAGCAACCAGACGCAATCGTCGTGATGATAACGGGAAATGTTGACGTAAAGCATACTATCGCGGCACTTCGCGGCGGAGCGCACGATTTTATCGGCAAACCCGTCAGGTTAGAAGAGCTGCGCGTTACTCTGCAAAACGCACTGGAAATCGGCAGCCTTCGCCGTCAGGTCAAACAGGCTAGGCGCGAGCGCGCCGGAAAATTTGGCTTTGAGCAGATTATCGGCGAATCCGCCGCGATGCAGAAGGCGATTGAATTAACAAAAAGAGTCGCGCAGTCCGAAGTCGCTTCCATTTTGCTGCACGGCGAAACCGGAACGGGCAAAGACTTGTTTGCGCGGGCGATTCATCAAGCTTCGGAACGGCGTGATGCTCCGTATCTAGCAATCAACTGCGCCGCGCTTCCGGCAAATTTGATTGAATCGGAAATTTTCGGCTACGAAAAAGGCGCGTTCACCGACGCGAAGGCGCGAAAGGAAGGATTGTTTGAACAGGCACAGGGCGGCACTATTTTCCTGGACGAAATTGGCGAACTCGAACTCGGTTTACAGGCAAAATTGCTTCGGGTTTTGGAGGAAAATACATTTCGGCGCGTCGGCGGTTTGAAGGATTTGCCGCTCGATGTGCGCGTCATCGCCGCCTCGAACCGCGATTTGAAAGCCGAAGCCGAAGCGCAGCGATTTCGGCTCGATTTGTATTTTCGCCTGTCGGTGATTCGCGTTGATATTCCGCCGCTCAGGGAAAGAGGCGAAGACGTTTTGCTTCTCGCGCAGCATTATATCGAACGGACAAATCAAAAGCGCGCGGGAAGAAAATTGCGCGGTCTTGCTGCGCCGGTCGCCGAAATTTTTCGCCGTTACGAATGGCTCGGAAATGTCCGCGAACTCAGAAACGTCATCGAACGCGCCTCGATTTTGGAAGACGGCGAATTTGTGACGACCGAGCATTTGCCCGTTGATTTAATCGAGAAAAACGTTTCCGCTTCGGCAGGCAAAAATCACGCTTTCGCGCTTCCCGCCGAAGGCATTCCGCTCGAAGAAGTTGAGATGATTTTATCTAAGCAGGCAATGGAAAGAACCGGCGGAAATTTGACTCGCGCGGCGAAGCTCCTTCATATTTCACGCGACCAGTTGCGCTATCGCTTGAAGAAAGACGGCGCGGAAATTATTCAAGACGAATCGTAAAATGAAAAAGAATGAAGTCGGCACAAACGAAAGATCGGGCGCGAGCGTCGAAAAGGAACTCGAACAAACGCTCAAAGAGCTTTCCGACATCAAATACGCGCTTGATGAAGCGGCAATCGTCGCCATCACCGACCAACGCGGCGTAATTACCTACATCAACGACAAATTCTGCGAAATCTCGAAATATTCGCGCGAAGAACTTTTAGGACAAGATCACCGCATCATTAATTCCGCCTTTCATCCGAAAGAGTTTATCCGCAGTATCTGGACGACGATTGCCGGTGGTTCGGTCTGGCGCGGTGAAATTCGCAACCGGGCGAAAACCGGCGAAATTTATTGGGTTGACACGACGATTGTGCCTTTTCTGGACGAGCGCGGAAAGCCGTATCAATACGTTGCCATTCGCTATGACATCACAGAACGAAAGCTCGCCGAAGAGCGCATTCGACAGCAAGCGTCGCTTTTGGACAAAGCGCAGGACGCGATTCTGGTTTGTGATTTGAATCATTGCATTATTTACTGGAACAAAGGCGCGGAAAAGATTTACGGCTGGGCGGCGGAAGAAATTCTCGGCAAAGAAGTTTGCGATATTGTTTGCGGCGGCGACGACACGCAGCTCGTCAAAGCGCAGGAGGCTTTGAGCCGTTCGGATGAATGGACGGACGAAGCCAGACATATCACGAAATACGGGAAGCCTTTGATTGTCGAAAGCCGCTGGACTTTGGTGAGAAACGAGCAGGGTCAGCCGGATTACAACTTGATTCTCAACACCGACATCACCGAACAGAAAAAGGTTGAAGAACAATTGCTTCGCGCTCAACGAATGGAATCAATCGGAACTTTGGCGGGCGGCATCGCGCACGATTTAAATAACGTTCTGTCGCCGATAATGATGGCGATTGATATGCTGCACTTGGGCGCGACCGATGAAGAAACGACTCGCTGGCTGAATCTGGCTCGTGAAAACGCCGAGCGCGGCGCGGCAATGGTCAAGCAGGTTTTATCGTTCGCGCGCGGCGTGGAAGGCAAGCGCGTTTCGGTTCAACTCAAACACATCGTCAAGGATTTGATCAAAGTTTTAAATGAAACGTTGCCGAAATCAATCAATGTTAAATACGAAATCGAGCCGGATCTCGCTCTGGTTTCCGCCGACCCGACGCAGCTTCACCAGGTTTTGATGAATCTCTCAATCAATGCCCGCGACGCGATGCCTGCGGGCGGAACGCTCGAATTAAAAGCGAGCAACGTCAATTTCGACGAAAATTACGCTCGAATGTTCATTGAAGCGAAATCGGGCAGATACGTTTTAATTACCGTCAAAGACACCGGCAGCGGAATGACAAAGGAAATCCAAAAACGAATCTTCGACCCGTTTTTTACGACTAAAGAAATCGGCAAAGGCACAGGTTTGGGACTTTCAACCGCGCTCACGATTATCAAAAGCCACGGCGGTTTCATCAATGTTTACAGCGAGCAGAAAAAAGGGACGCAGTTCACGATTTATCTTCCGGCGGCGGAAAGCGCGGCTGAAAAAAGCGAAAGCGTAAAAGAATTGCCGTATCCTGTCGGTAATGGCGAACTTGTTCTTATCGTGGACGATGAAGATAATATCCGGCAAATAACGAAAGCGACACTCGAAAAATTCGGTTACCGCACTTTGTCGGCGGCGAACGGCATTGAGGCGATGGCGATTTACGAGCAAAACTCGTCAGAAATCAAAATCGTTTTGACCGATTTGGCGATGCCGTTTATGGACGGCACGGCGACGATTCACGCTTTGCGAAAATTAAATCCCGATTTGCCGATTATCGCCGCGAGCGGCTTGCCGCCTGCTGAAACCGACAGTCTCAACGTCAGCGCATTCCTCGCAAAACCTTACACGGCGGAAAAACTTCTTACCACGCTCGCCAAAATTTTAACGGCAAATTAACTCATAAAGTCAGTGCGAAGAATCTCGCATCGCGCCACGAAAATTTCCGCGCTTTTCTGCTCGCAAAGTTTATTACCAATAATTAGGGTCAATAACAACCAATAAAACAATTAATTTAGTCATTACTTGTTCAAGGCATAAGGCTTGCGCTTCTCAGTTTTGTTTTGAAAATTCAGCCTCGAATTTTTGCGGGCAAGCGTGGCGACAGGAGAACAAAAATGCCGGCGATTGAGAAAAGTCAAAAACAGGAAATAATCATTGAAAAAATCAGTTCTGAAACGACTGAGGCGATGAATTGTTTTCAGGCAAGAGAAAAACTCGATGCGCTTTTCAACGGCGATTCGCGGCTCGAAGAAACGCACGCGGCGGTCAAACGGCTTTTGTTCGAGCATCTGGAAATTTGCGGAGCGTGCTGCCGCGCGTTCGATGCGCGCGTTCGTTTTCGCCTGTCGCAACGCGCCAGAATTTATTGATAAGAAATTAACAAAAATGAAATTTACGCGCTTAATATCAATTTTTATTATCACGCTTTTCGTTATCGCTGTCGCCAAGGCGCAGGAAGACGAAAGCATTCGCGTGGAAACTGATTTGGTAACGGTCAATGTCGCCGTGACGGACAAACAGGGAAATGCCGTAAAAAATTTGCGGCAGGAGCAATTCGAGATTTTCGACAATAAAACGAAGCAGCAAATCGCTTATTTCGCCGCCGAAAAATCTCCGGTCACTTACGGCATTGTTTATGATATGCATCCGACGACGATTGAGCGAATGACGGCGGTGCTTGATTCGCTTCGCTTTTTTGCGAAAAATTTGCCAAACGAAGACCGCTTTTTTCTGACCGCGTTCAATCAGACGGGAAGTTTGACTCTGGATTTTATTCCGACACCCGCACAGATTGAAAAGAATTTAACTGCGGGCGTGAAGACACGCGAGCCGAATTCGCTTTACGATGCGATTTACGCGGCGGCGGATAAAATTCGCCAAAGCCGCAGCCAGAAAAAAACGATTTTGATAATTTCCGACGGCGCAGACCATAACAGTCGTCACGGTTTTTCTGAATTGAGTAAACAGCTAAAAAGCCTCGACGCGCAGATTTACGCCGTCATTTTCGACGAGCGGGAAATGTGGGGTTATTCGGATATTACCGGCGCGGGCGGCGAAGGGCGCAGAAGAAGAATTTCTAATGATGCAAACCCGCTCGACCGGGCGGCAATTCAAGAACTGACGCTCAAAAGCGGCGGCACTTCGCGTTACCCGGTGACTGAAAACACTTTAGAACTTTACAAAATTTACAACCAAATTTCCGCGGAGATGCGCGAGTTTTACACGCTCAGCTTTTATCCGTCGCTGACGGACGGCAAGCGGCACGATTTGCGCGTCAATCTGCGCGAAACGCAGGGAAGCAAAAAATTCGCTTTGACCTACCGGCAAAGCTATCAAAGTCCTTCGCCGCGTCGTCCGTAAAATGATTTTTAATTTCCGAGAGGTCAAAACGATGAATACAACTATGAAACAACACAAATGGTCAGCATTTCTGAAACTCTTCGGCGAGCAAAATAAAGCGCGACCGACGCGGCTCGGAGTTTATAAAACCGAATTCGATTCTACGACCGATTACTGGATTGAAGATGGCTTGCCGCTCGCGGCAATTAACGTTAACGCGCACGAGGAAAGCGATTTAAGCGTTGAAATTATGCTCGGCAACGCGAGCGACGCAGATACAAATCACCTGACGCACACCGTCGCCGGAGCGCGGGTCGTCAAAATTGTTTTGGGCGCGAGCGGCGAGGCGGACAGTTTGGAAATCGAAGATGCCGAAAACCAAACGACCGTTCTTCGTTTTGAAAATTAAAAGGCGAGCGCGGTGTTTGTTCTGGAGAAAAGCTGATTTATAGAAAAGATGCTGGCAAATGTATTTCGCGGCGTAAATGCCGTTCTGCTGCAAAGACAAAGAAAGTCTGCTCGACCTGTTTAGTCTGCAGTCGAAGAAAGCGATTTCGCGGCGGTTACAGATGTGATTGTA
>CBDUBY010000054.1:0-18969 GCA_965365505.1 uncultured Pyrinomonadaceae bacterium
AGCGTCGGCAACATTTCCGCGCTCGCCGGAACCTGGGTTTGGGCGCGAACAGGAACCAGTTACGCCAATTCAACGACGGGCGTTTATGCCGGCGGCAACGGCTCGCGGCACACTTATAAATTCGGCGCAAACGGAACAGTCGAATACACCGGAATTATGAACGTAATGACCGGCGGCTGTAATATGCAAATTTTCAGAGCGGCGAAAGGGCGTGCGAGTTTAAGCGGCACGACTCTGACAATCAATTGGTCGCCCGCGAACTTTAGCCGCGACGATTCGTGCAGTCCGTCGAAAAATTATAAAAAGACAATGCCCGCCGAAACTGAAACCGTTCAAATTCAGATGAAAAATTCATCCGGTCGAAAAGAACTTTGTATGACGGGCAAAGATGAAACCTGTTTCGACAAACAATAGATAAAGAAATTCAATCGGGAAATTTACGATTAGTTTTGAGAGGCGTGCCAAAAGGCTCGTCTCTTTTCATTTTCACGAATTGCCGAAAGATAATTTACCAGACGCTTTTATCTGATACTTTATTTTCGCAAACTGCGCCTTAATTAACAGAGCTTAAAAATTTGAGCGAGGAGAAATAATATGCAGAAGAAATCATTATCCGTATTTTTGTTAATCGCCATTACCGCCGTTTGCGGATTGAATGCGGCGGCACAGTCGGAAGAAACTTTTCCGGTGCGAAAATCAACTTTGGCGGCGGCGGATTTGCCGTCGGGCGCGCTGAAAATCAGAGAAGCGAGCGTTCCGGCGGAAATCAACCAGACGCTCTCGAAATTAGTCGCGGCGGGCGGCGATAAAGTTCGGCAGGGCGCGTCGGAAGTTTTGATTTGGACGGGCGGCGATTATAAAAAAGCGGCTTCGGCGCAGTTGACCAAAAAGCTCGAAGCCGCTTTGCAAAGTTCCGGCTGGACTTACGAAATCGGCGAGCAGCGCAGCGATTTTATTTTGTTCACTTTGTTTCGTGAAACGCCGCGCCGCGCATTAATCGGATTTTTCGTGCCGTCCGACGACGCTTACATTTTTGCTTTAACGGAAATGCTCGCGGCAAACGCGCCAATCGCCGAATCGGAAAATCGAGTCGAAGAAGAACCGTCCGGCACTATCGGCGGCAACGGCAGCGTTCCACAGAATCTCGTCGGCAAATGGTGGCGCGGCGAAGGCAGCGGATTCGTTGATTACACGGGCAAAACTCAATACAAAAGCGGCAATAACTATGCGTTCGAGTTTTTCGCCGACGGCACGGTCGAATACACATACAACCTGGATGTTTTGAGCATCGTTCAATGCCGCACAAAAGAAGACCGCAAGGCACGCGGCAGGTATTCGGTCAGCGGCGACACGCTGACGATAAAATTGAATGCGGGAACGACTGTCGGTTCGAGTTCGTGCGAGGCGAAAAACAATTTCAAAAAATCAGTGCCTGCCGAAACGATTGTCAAACGATTCAAAATCAAACTGATGGAAAGCATCGCGCGACCGGATAATCCGTTGATGCTTTGTTTCGACGGACAAGACGGCGATTCGTGTTTTGAGAAATCAGTAAAATAAATCGTTCGCCAAAACTTGCTTTCAAAATCAGAAACCCGCGCGTCGGGCAAGGGTGGAAAAGCTAATGCCGAAGCGTGTTCCACCCTTGCCCGACGCGCGGGTTTCTGATTCACTAAAACCAATTTAACCTGGCGATTTTTGGTGTAAATTCGTCATAAAAATTAAAAATCAAGGATTTTCACGATTGAAATTTATCGCCTCGAATTCGCTTTGCCGGTGTTCGCCTTCAAAACCGTAAAGCGTGACGCGCCCGTTTCGCATTACTGCACGGACGCGAAATGTTCGCTCCTCACGGCTTTTACCCGGCATAATTTCGGCGCGGAAAGTAATCGGCATTTCGGGTCGCGCCCAAACACTCGGCGCGGCGTTTTTCTTTTTGAATAAACTCATTTTCAGACTTCGGTATCTTCTTTTTTCTTGTGTTTGATTTTACGCTGCACAGGATTCGCTTTTTCTTCCGGCTTGGCTTTGCCGAATTTTTGGCTCGGCGGCGCGGTCGGTTTGCGAATCGAGTCGAAAATCGGGCGTTCAATCTTTTTCTTTTTGCCGGACATACAATTGAAAAATTACACGAACAATTCCGAAGTGTCATCTATTAAACACAACTATTGACATCTTCGACGGAAAATTTCAATATAAGGTAAATTTATAGTTGTATTCTGGCACGTCAACATTTAATAAAATCCAAGTAACGAGAGGCTGAGTTTGAACGGAAGAGGCGACCGCGAATATCCAATTCAAAGATTTCCTGCGGAACAGAGCGGGCGTGTTGCCATGCCGTTTCGTCGCCCTTTCTGGCTGCCCGCATCGAATTATTACATTTTAGCGTCGGGTGTAGCGATTGCCTTTTTCCTTCTCATCTGGGTAATTCTTCACGAAGGCGACGAAGAAACACCGATTGTGGCGGCGGGCATCGGCGCGACCCTGATTTTGGGCGGCGCGGTCGTTGTGCGCGAAGTTTTTCTCAGGAAAGCGAGAAATCGTTATTTGCTAATTGAAAGAAATCTCGACCACAACGTAAAACATTTATCTTCGCAGCCGCGTCTGGCGACGGCGAAAAATAAACTCACGTTAGAAAAAAACGCTGCACTGGTTAAGGATATACAGAGAAAATCAAAAGCCGTGCGAGTTTTAGGGAAAATCGCGGACGGGCATCTGGAAGTATTCGAAATTTGCACCGAATATCTCGCGTTCACCGAACGGCAGATGGAAACAGTCAGAGTCGGCTCGCCGCGTATCGCCGGATTGCGGCGCGGACGCGAAATCGTCGGCGAACTGCACCATTATCATTTATTAAATTGGGCGGGAATGGAAACCAGAGCGTTGACGCAAAAAGCCCAAAATTATGTTACAATTTCCGAAAAATTAAATACGGCAAATGAGGCTTTGACCGTATTACAATCGGCTTTGGAGTTTTATCCGAACGATCCGCAGTTGACTGAATCCGAATCGGCTTTGAAAGATTTTATTTCTTCGATAAAAGTTTCACACTGGATTGAACAAGCCGAGCGTGCGGCATTTAAAGGCAACCATAAACGCGCCGTCAGCCTCTATCGAGATGCACTTTTTTTTCTGGCGCGCGAAAATGTAAAAACCGAAGAACGGAAGGCTATTGCCGAAAAAATAAATTTCGAGATTGAAACTCTACGCGGAAATTCGGCGAAAAGAGTAAGAGATTAAACCACACAGTAGTAAAATGATTAGCCAGAGATGTCCAAAATGCAATAGTAAAAGAGTCAGACGCGGTTATCGTCCGACATCTATTTTCTCAAAAATTTTGTTTCGGTATAATTTATTATGCGATAACTGCAATTGGGAATTTAAAGGTTTCGCCGTTCCCGGAACGGTAACGACCAAACCGACGAGAAATCCGAAAAAAACAAAACCCGTCTAACAATGGTCACAACCGCCTTTGCCGCTATGCCGCACCAGAAAAAATCTCTAAAAACTTCACCATTCACAGAGAAATAATCGAGCGCAAGTTAATTTTTTGTAACCCGGACTGAGTAATATCTGATGTAATGAGAAGTCGAAAGTTTTATTTTCTCGTCGCCCTTTTACTTTGCAGCCTCTCACCGCAGAATTTGGCGACGGCTCAAGCACCGACTCCGACACCGGAAACGATTGCCGCCAACAATTCTCCAGAAACGATTAAAATCGAACTGAATCTCGTTCATTCCGGTGATTTGGTTGACGTTGATGTCATCGGCAGCGTCGAATACGATTGGCGCGGAACGCTTAACCCGGAAGGTTTTCTCGACGGCATCGAATTTATCGAAAATCCGATTTACGCATTGTGTCGCGGCGAGGAGGAAATCGCGCTGGACGTGGCAAAGGCTTACAGCAAAACTCTGCGCTATCCGAAAGTCGTAGTTAAAATTCTCGACCGCTCGAACCGACCGCTGGCGGTTCTTTACGGCGCAGTCAAAACCGAGCAGCGATTTCAAATCAAACGTCCGATTTATCTTAATGAATTGATTATTTTGTCCGGCGGTTTAACGGAAAGAGCGAGCGGTCAGATACAAATTTTTCGGGCGAAGAATCTGAGTTGTCAGCCGCCGAAAGGGAAATCCGAAATGGTTATCGGCGACGGCGCAAATCGGGAAAAATTCGTTGCGACAAGTCAGGATGACGGTTCAATGTATCTCAATATCAGAATAAGCGATTTGCTGACGGGCAAAAAAGAAGCAAATCCGCAAATTTTGAGCGGCGATATTGTAACGGTTCTGGAAGCCGAATCAATCTACGTCATCGGCGGCGTCGCCAGCCCGAAACAAATTTCCGCCCGCTCGCAGATTACACTGAGCCGCGCCGTTGCGAGCGCAGGCGGCGTGACGAAAAACGGCAATGCGAAAGATGTGACTATTTACCGGCGCGAGGCGGGCGAAACGAAAATTATTCAAGCCGATTTGGAAAAAATAAAAGCGGGCAAAATCGAGGATTTGATTTTGCGAGCTTTCGATATTGTCGAGGTTGCGCAGTCTGGACGTGAAAAAACGAAAGTTTCGCCAATTCTCAAAATTGACGAATCGGCGAGCAGAAAAAACTCGAATCTTCCTCTCCGAATAATTGATTAGGCAGATTTCGTATGTTTTTGATTGTCCGAAACCGAAAAATTTGATATTTATTAAAGACTGACCTCAACAGAGGAATTGTAAAAGTTATGGCAGAAACACAGAGTAAATACAGCCGCCGGACGGTTGCGCTTTTTTGGTTGGCATTGGTCATCGTGGTGATTGGTTCTTTGATTTATTTTGAGCAAATCGCTTTTCTATATGTTTTAGCGACGCTTTCGCTGGTGATTTTGCTGCTGATTGTCGGCTTTGCCGATTTGGAAAAAGTCGGTAGAGATAACATTGAAGGTTTTACCGCCAAAGACAATTTATAAATTCGGATGTCGAAAACGATTAAATTTTTTTCGGTTTTACTGCTGCTGTTCGGCTTTTCGTTGAACGCGGCGGCGTATTCGACGCAGTTTGCCGATGACGGCGAAATGCTGCGTTTGCAATGGCGAACCAGCCAGATTCCAATTGCGTTTTCGACTTCTTTAATTAAACCGAATCCTTATATTAAAGCGGACAGCGACATCGAAGCGGCGATTCAGCGCAGTTTGGAGAGTTGGGAGCGAGCCGCGAACATCAAATTTCAAGTCACCTGGACGGATAAGCAAACAATTAGCCCGACTGGAAAATCCGGCGACGCGGTGAGTTTAGTGACCATTGCCCAAACGCCGGAAAATCTTCTTCTTTTCGGAAACGATGCCGAAACGGTTTCCGCACGCACCAGAATCTTCTTCAACCGCAAAGGCAATATTACCGAAGCCGACATCGTTCTGAATCCTTACGAACAATTTTCCACCGACGGCACGTTCGGAACTTTCGATTTCGAAGCAACTTTAACGCACGAAATCGGACATCTTCTCGGACTCGACCATTCGTCTGTAACAGGCGCGACGATGCACGAGCATCAGGGCAAAAACGGTGTCTATAATTTGTCGGCGTTCAGTTCGCGCACTTTAGCCGAAGACGATTTAGCGGGAATCCGGGCGTTGTATGGCGCGAATTCGGCTGATGAAAATTGCTGCGGATCAATCAGCGGCAAACTAACGTCGGCAACCGGCAAACCCACCAAAGGCATTCAAATTTGGGCGGAAGATGCGGAAAGCGGTCGCGTCGCCGCCGGAGTTTTGAGCAATGCTGACGGAGCGTTTCGCCTTGAAGGTCTGACCGGCGGGCAATATAACATTTACGCGCAGGACTATGGCAAAGACACGGGCAAATCCTTTTCAGTCGAAGAACTCGGCGAAGTCATCGTCATAAAAGGGAAAACTCAACTTCTGTCCAAAAAACTAAAAACCGGCATCAAGGATTTCGATGTCCGCTACGTCGGCTTTAACGGTCAGGTTTCCGAATTAGCCGTTCCGGTCAACAGCGGTAAATCCTATCTGATTTACGTCGGCGGCAAAAACCTCGACGCGGGCAAAATCACCATCGGTTTTAACTCGCCGCACATTAGTGTCACGCCGCGAAGTTTAACCAATCACAAATACGGCGCGGACGTTTCGGTCGTCAGTTTTGAAATCAACGTCGCTGCCGAAACTCCGCTCGGCGAATACAGCTTTTTTGTTCGTTCAAAAGGCTCGGATACCGAGTTTGCGGTCGGCAGTTTGACGGTCGAAACATACGCAAATTCGTGGAATAGCTATTTGTTGTTGCCTAATGATTAACCATAAAAAACATTTACTTTTAAATTTGCAATTCGATTTTTAATGTGCATAATCTATAAATGTTCACCTCCCCGGTGAACATTTGGTCACGAGGGGTGAGGACTTGTGACCTAGGGGCGACGGTGTGGGAGACGTTGCCCTTTTATATTTGGGGTTCACTTTACATTATTTGATGTAGTTCTTGCTTGACCTAAAAAATAATCGGCGTAAAATTTAAAAGTTAGTTCGAGGTAAAAATTAAAAGGAAAGCTAACCTCTGATTTTGTGTCAATCGAGACAAAAACTAGTTTGTGAAAAGTAAAAAAGACCGCAGATGATTGATCGTCTGCCGGTCTTTACTTATTTATGGGACAATCAGGAAAAGCATCGGAAAAAAGTTGGTTGAAAAGCTGGTTCTATAAAGGTGTCGAAGAGATAGAAGGACCTCACGAAAAAGAAGGGACGCATCCGCAGCATTCGTGGTGGAAGGTAATGTGTTTGACGGGCGTTGATTATTTCTCGACCCTTGGTTATCAGCCGGGCATTGCGTTTCTGGCAGCAGGCGCACTGTCGCCGCTGGCGACGTGCGTTCTGGTTTTATTGACCTTGTTCGGCGCACTGCCGATGTATAAGCGTGTCGCGGAAGAAAGTCCGCACGGCGACGGTTCGATTTCGATGCTGGAAAATCTGCTTTCGCGCTGGAAAGGCAAGATGTTCGTGCTGGCACTGCTCGGATTTGTCGCCACGAGTTTTATTATTACGATCACGCTCTCAGCCGCCGACGCGACCGCGCATATCATCGAAAATCCGTTTGTCGAACACAACCTGAAATTTTTGAATCACGAGATAATCGTCACGCTTGTTTTAATCGGCTTTTTGGGCGCGGTTTTTTTGAAGGGATTTAGCGAGGCAATCGGCATCGCCGTCGGCATCGTCGTCGTGTATTTGCTCTTGAATGTCGTCGTCCTCGTCGGCGGATTTTATCAGATTTTCGCGGTTCAGCCGCAAGTTCTATCGAATTGGGTGGCGGCACTTTGGGCGCATCCAAATGTCGGCGGCAGCACGATGTGGATGATTTTAGCCGCGCTTTTCTATTTTCCGAAGCTGGCACTCGGTTTATCGGGATTTGAAACCGGCGTGGTCGTGATGCCTTTGGTTAAAAGCGACGAGAAAATTTCGGACGTTGATAAAAATTCGATTCACATTTCCAGACTGTCCGAAGTCGAGCCGACCGAGAGCCAGCAGAAATATCTCGAAGGGCGCATTCGCAACGGCAAAAAACTTTTAAGCGGCGCAGCTTTGATTATGAGTGTGCTGCTCGTCGGCAGCAGCATCATTACGACGCTGCTGATTCCGGCGGAAAAATTCCAGGTCGGCGGCGAAGCCAGCGGACGCGCCTTGTCTTATATCGCGCACACTTATTACGGTGAAGTTTTCGGGACGATATACGACATTTCGACGATTTTGATTTTGTGGTTCGCGGGCGCGTCGGCGATGGCTGGACTGCTTAATATCGTGCCGCGCTATCTGCCGCGTTACGGAATGGCTCCCGATTGGGCGCGCGCGACTCGTCCGCTGGTGATGGTTTTCACGGCGATTTGTTTTCTGGTGACGATTTTATTTAAAGCCGACGTGACCGCACAGGGCGGCGCGTATGCGACCGGCGTGCTGATGTTGATGACTTCGGCGGCGGTTGCCGTGACAATTTCGGCGCGGCGGAAAAAACAAAACCGTTGGATCGGCTTTGCGATTATCACGCTCGTTTTTATTTACACGACCGTCGTCAATATGGTCGAGCAGCCGAGCGGGATAAAAATCGCTTTGCTGTTTATCTTTGCCATCGTCGTTACTTCATTCGTGTCGCGTGCCTTGCGAACGACGGAAGTTCGGGTTGAGAGTCTTATGCTTGATGAAAAGGCGCAGGAATTTGTTGACGAAATGGCGCAAGGTGAAATCCGCATCGTCACCAACCGGCGCGAAACCGGCGACGTTAACGAATATCGTTTCAAGGAACACGAAAAACGCGTGGACAATCATATTCCGTCGAGCGACCCGGTTGTGTTCTACGAAATCGAACTCGGCGACGCTTCAGACTTTACCGGCAAATTATGCGTTCGAGGAGTTGAGATAGACGGCTACAAAATTTTGCGGACGGAAGCACCGGCAGTGCCGAACGCCATCGCCGCGCTGCTTCTGCATCTGCGCGACGAAACGGGGAAAATACCGCACGTTTATTTCGGCTGGAGCGAAGGCAATCCGATAGCTTATCTAATCCGTTATATTCTTTTCGGCGAAGGCGACACCGCGCCGGTGACGAGAGAGATTTTGCGTCAAGCCGAGGACGACCCGGAACTGCGTCCGAGCGTTCACGTTGGCGGATAATAAGGAGCGATGGATGATAAGCCTCTTAGACTTTCAGAATTAGATGACTTCAATCTCACCGACTATCTTCTTCTCCGTTCTTCGGCAACGGATTTTTTTCCAGAAAGCATGAGCGGCAGAGAACCGGACGACCTTGTGACGGATAAAACGGAACGGTCGTGTAACCGTTGCAATTGGCGCAATAGACGGCGACTTCAATTTTTTGTTTGATGCCGGTTTCGCTCGCAGTGAGAATGGCGTTTAGTCGGTTGTTCTTCGCCTGCTTACATTCTTTGCAGCGTTTCGGCGGGTTTTGCAAACCCTTGTCGCGGAAAAACATTTGTTCGCCGACCGTCCACAGAAAATCCTTGCCGCAGTCAATACAAGTGATGTGTGAATCTTCGATATTCGGCTCGTCGGCGAATGTTTTTTGATTAAATTCTTTAAGATTGGTAGGCACGACCTGTTTCACCGATTGTGTTGCTAAATTTTTGGTTTTAAAATGAATACTTAAAATCTGCTTTCGATTCTAAAACGCTTTCCTGTCAAATGAATTATTTCGAGTAAATTTTAGCCGAGGGTGCGATAATCAATACACGAGAAATTGATTTTGACTTTATTTGAAATTATAACTATCGGATTCTCGTGTCAAGTTTGTCGGCGGAAAAGAAACCGCCGGCAATTTAAATTATGAAAATTTTAGTCGTTGGTTCGGGCGGGCGCGAACACGCGCTGTGTGCTGCTTTCAGACAAAGCGCAAAAGTGACAAAACTTTTTTGCGCGAACGGCAACGCCGGCATATCGGAAATCGCCGAATGCGTTTCAATCAAACCCGATGACATCGCATCGCTGGCAAACTTCGCGGCTGAAAATCAAATTGATTTAACATTTGTCGGCGGCGAAACGTCGCTCGCCCTCGGCATCGTTGACGAATTCGAGCGGCGCAATTTAAAAATTATCGGTGCGAGCCAGTCGGCGGCTCGGCTCGAATCCAGCAAATCTTTTGCGAAGGATTTTATGAAGCGTCATAAAATCCCGACTGCCGAATACGAAATTGCCGATTCGCCGCCGCAGGCAATCGAAATTCTGCGCGGCGGACGATTCGGCGATGAAAACTCGCCGGTCGTCGTCAAAGCCGACGGACTTGCGGCGGGCAAAGGCGTGGTCGTCGCCGCCAATCGAGCAGAAGCCGAAGATGCGATAAACGAACTCGAAGATTTGGTCGGTAAATCTGCGGTGAAGCGAATTGTTTTGGAAGAATGCTTAACCGGCAGGGAAGTTTCGCTGATAATGTTTGCCGACGGCGAAAATTTCGCGCTGATGCCGCCCGTGCGCGACCATAAACGAATTTACGAAAATGACAAAGGCGCAAACACCGGCGGAATGGGAACGATTTCAGACGCGCTTCTTTTGTCGAAAGAACAAACCGAAAGCATCGTCGCAGAAATCGTTGAGCCGACTTTGCGCGGCTGCCGTTCCGAGAATTTTCCGTTTCGCGGAATCTTGTTTCTTGGCTTGATGATGACCGAGACCGGCGCGAAGGTTATCGAATATAACGTGCGTTTCGGCGATCCTGAAACGCAGGTGATTCTGGTTCAACTCGAAAGCGATCTTGTTGACATTTGTGAAGCAATTCTGTCGAAAAATTTGGATCAAACTAAAGTAAAATGGAAACACGGGAACGCGGTATGTGTCGTGCTTGCTGCAAAAGGCTATCCTGCTAAAGTGGAAACCGGCGATGTCATTAACGGTTTAGAAAGTGTTAAAGATAAAAATGTCATTATTTTTCACGCCGGAACTAAAAAAAATGACATTGGCAAATTCATTACAGCAGGTGGAAGAGTATTAGGAGTTACAGCAACTGCCGAAAATCTCGAAAAAGCGCTTGAAAAATCTTATAATGCGGTTGGGAAGATAAATTGGAACGGAATGCAGTTTAGAAGAGATATTGGAAAATAATCAAGGACTCGAAATTTATAAATTTCGAGTCCTTGATTCGCATTCTAAAAAAAGAAAAATTTATTCAATTCTCAAAATTGAAGAAGTCAGGATTATATTTTCATCTCCAAAAATTGGTCCGTTATAAGGTCTGTCAGTTACCCACCAGCGTTTAGTAGAAGGACGATAAACGCCTAAATCATCAACAAAATCACCGTCAAAATCGCCGATCTGGGGCATATCCTGCGAGATTCCCCATTGGTAGGCGGCAAATGAGGAATCGTAACTCTTCAGGATATACAATTGATTGTCGGATTCTCGATAAACTGCTATATCGGCATTGCCGTCGCCGTCAAAATCTGCCGGCATAGGTTTATCACTGCTGAGTCCCCAATGAATCGCCGAATAATTAGCATCTGAACTTTTCAGGTAATACCAAACTCCGGTTGATGGTCGAAAGACAGCGACATCCGTTTTAAAATCGCCGTCAAAATCTGCCGGTACGGGTTTATCACCATTTGAACCGAAACGAACAGTAGAAATCTGCTGAGTTCCCATACTCCAGATATACCAATTTCCGTCTGACGGTCGCCAGACGGCTATATCGGAAATTGTGTCGCCGTCATAATCTGCCGCAACCGGTTTGTCGCCGGTTTGTCCGAATTGAAAAGCAAACCAAATCAGATCGGAACTACGCCGGATATACCAAATCCCCGTGCTGTCTCTATAAACCGCCCGGTCTGTAATTCCATCACCGTCAAAATCTCCCGGAACAGGAATATCGCCGAGACTTCCCAACCCCCAATTGATAGTTTCAGTCTGCCGGACACTGTCGCCGCTTGTCTGGTAAGACCACGCTCCCGTCAAAGGTTTCCAAAAACTGAAATCCGTCGTGCCTGAACGGTCAAAATCAACAATTCTCGGCTGTCCCGGACGATTGCAGACATTTTTTTGAAACGTAATGCTGGTAGTATCCTTCAACAAGAGTGTAGAGTTGCTGGTTCCGCTTGTAATTTGAACCAAGTCGTCTTTACCGTCAATGTCAAAGTCATCAACGAGCGATTCGTGGTAAGGAGTATTTCCGTTTGCAAAATTATGAGTATATTCCTGGCTGGTAAAATTCCCCGAACCGTCATTAGTGAAAACAATTTTTCTGTTCGCGTATCTGACATCGTAAAGAATATCAGGCGCGGAATTGCCGCTAAAATTTCCTACAAAAAATCTTCCTATTGAACTCTGGGCAATCGGGACTATATAATCAGTTCGCTCAAACGAACTAGCCGTTTTCTTAAATATAGCAAAACCGGAAGTGGTTCCAATCAGGAAGTCGGATTTGCCGTCGCCATTGTAATCATTAATGCCGATGACAAGCTGATTATTCGTAACCGAACCGATATCGGTAGAAGTAAAGGTGCCGTTTCCCTGATTCATAAAAAGGTTCCTACTGTTTATAAAATCAATCGCACCGTCGTTATTAAAATCGCCGGGATAAGCGATTGCCGGGGAACTCAGCGTTACCGGAGAACTGAATGTTCCGTTACCATTTCCCAGACTGTATCGAAACTCACCGGAATTAGTAAAGCCAAAGTAATCAGCCTTACCATCATTATTTACGTCGAGCAAATAAATCGGACGACCGATTTGCGGCGCGTTAAAAATCGTTTGAGGCGTAAAAGTTCCGTTACCGTTATTTAGATAAACGAGAACTGAATTCGGAGAATATTCAAAGACTGTAAGAATGTCCTTTCGTGAATCACCATTTACGTCTCCTATCAGATACTCATCATAAAAAGGAGCCTGAGAAGGCGCATTGATAATTATCGGCGCGCCGAATGATCCGTTTCCATTATTGGGAGAGATGAAAATGCTATTCCGCAGAAAAACTCCACTTGCTTCTCTTGATAATATTAAATCAGGAATGCCATCTCCGGTCATATCCTCTGATTTGTCGAGATGTATACCGCTGTAAGGAAACTTATCAGTAAAAACCCGTTTTAGATAAACTCCGCATTGCCCGTAATTGTTGAAATTGAAAGTAAAACTGATAAGTAAAACAGCAAAAATGGAGAAAAGCCTTTTTTGTTTTGGAATAATAAGCATATAAACTCCGAGTCGGGATATTAAAGTTTCAAACAATCTAGTCCGAAACTGTAAATAAGTCAATAAAATTTACGCAGATGTAGAACGGTTATTTGATAAGACTAATAATTTTTTAGTGCGGTCAAATAATTGTCAAAATTCGCTTTCATCTCTGCTAAAGAATCGCCGCCGAACTTTTCGCGCATCTGGTTTGCCAACACAATCGCCAGCATCGCTTCGCCGATAACGCCCGCCGCCGGAACTGCCGTCACGTCCGAACGTTCAAACGCTGCTAAATCATCCTGCTTTGTATCAATATCAACGGAACGAAGCGGTTTCTTTAAAGTCGAGATCGGTTTTAGATAACCGCGCACGCGCAATTCTTCGCCGTTGGTAATGCCGCCTTCAAGTCCGCCCGCGCGGTTGGAAACTCGTTTGAAATTTCCGTTTTCAAATTGAATTTCGTCGTGAACTTTTGAGCCGGGAAGCGAAGCGTTTTCAACACCGCCGCCGATTTCCACCGCTTTGACGGCTTGGATTGACATAAACGCCTGCGCGATTCGACCGTCTAATTTTTCATTCCAAGAAACGTGCGAACCTAAACCGACGACGACGTTACGGGCGACGACTTCAAAAATTCCGCCGAGCGTGTCACCGTCAATTTTCGCTTTATCAATCAATTCGATCATCAGCCTCTCAGCTTCCGCGTCGGCGCATCGAAGCGACGAGTTTTCGTCAATCGCATTGATTTCGTCGAAGGTTTTTTCGAGCGGCTTTTCGGGAACGCTGCCGAGTTTTATAACGTGGCTTTTTATTTCAACGCCGAAATTTTCGAGAAGCTGTCCGGCAATTGCGCCGCAGGCGACACGCGCCGCCGTTTCGCGTGCGGAAGCACGTTCGAGAATATCGCGCAAATCTCGCGCGCCAAATTTCTGCCCGCCGGCAAGGTCGGCGTGTCCCGGTCTGGGACGTTTCACCGTGCGCGGATTCTTCGGCTCGATTTCTAGTTTTTCCGCCGCCATTACTTCCTGCCAATGCACGAAATCTTTATTCTCAATCGTCAAAGCGACGGGCGAACCAAGCGTCGCGCCGTGCCGGACGCCGGATAAAATTTCAATCGTATCGCGTTCGATTTTCTGTCGTCCGCCGCGCCCATAGCCTTGCTGTCGCCGCCAAAGTTCGTGATTTATTCGCTCGACGTTTATTTCCAAACCGGCGGGCAACCCTTCGACAATGGCGACGAGCGCTTTGCCGTGCGATTCTCCGGCAGTGGTGAATTTGAAAAACATAAATTTTTTGCCACAGAGGGAACGGAGAAGTTAGAGAGGAAGAAATACAAAATGAACTACTTTCTCCTGTTTATCTTATTCTACGAACTCCGGCGTTAAGTTTTCTCTCTCTGAGTTCTCCGTGTCCTCTGTGGCTAACTCCTTTTTCTAAAAACAATCAAACCGATGCTCGCCAAAATCAAAACGCCGCCGAAAAATGTTTGAACGGGTAGCCTTTCACCGAGGAAAACTCCGCCGATAATAACGGCAATCAGCGGCGTGACGAGTGAAATCATCATCGCTTTGGTTGATTCGATTTTACTCAAAAGCCAATAGTAAAGCCAAAATGCCGCGATTGTCCCGAAAACGGCTAAATATAAAACGCAGATTATCGCCCGCCAGGTCCATTTTAAGTTAAGCGGATTGCCTTCGACCGTCAGAGCGTAAATAATGATCGGCAGAACTCCGCAAATCATCTGCACGAAAACCATTGTTGCCGGATGAATGCCCGCGCCGTAGGCTTTGACCAGAATCGAGCCGTGCGCCGCCGCATAAGCACCGACGACAATCGCCGCGCAGCCGGCGAACGCCAGCCAACTGTTGATTTGAAGCTGCTCGACAAAGATAACGGCAACGCCGCTGATGCCGAGCAAAACCGCCGTGATTTTTAATTTTGTGATTCTTTCATTCGGTAGGTGAATCCAAGCCAGTACGAGTCCGAAAACCGTAATCATTGCTTGCAGAACCGCCGCCAAACCCGAAGAAATATATTGCTCGCTCCAAAAAACCAAACTGTAATTAATGGAAAACTGCATTACGCCCGTCAGCGCGAGCAGTTTCCATTCGCGTCCGGTTTGCGGCAGCGGAATTTTTTGAACCACGATAATGGCGGCGAGAATTAAAACGGCGAGAATAAATCGAGCGGCGGCGAAAGTTATCGGCGGCAAATCTTCCAAACCGACTTTGATAAAAAACCACGTTGTTCCCCAAATCAAACACAGTATGAGCCAGATGATTATTTTCATTATTAGTAAAACGGTCTTGGGTCTTTGATTTTGGGGCTTCGATTTCTCCGCTCAAGTCGGAGATAAAAATAAAGACCCAAGACCAAAGACCCAAGACCGTTTTGAAAAAATTGTATCTAACTTCGTTCGTAAAAGCTAAGTCGAGTTTCGCCCTGTTTCAAAATTCGCCAGCGTCGAACGTCGCCGACCGCATCGGGCAGAATGGTTTTGGCGTGGTGTTCGGCAATTAAAATTCCGTTGGCGGTTAACAGATTGGAAACATTGCCGGCGAATTCAAACAAAAAAGTTCGGTAATTTTCCTGATACGGCGGGTCATAAAATACGATGTCCCAGGCTTTCGGGTGTGCGCGGGCGACAAACTTTTCGGCTAAACCGCGAAAGATTTCCGTTTGTTCTTCGGGGATTTTCAGCAGGTCGAGATTTTCTTCAATCAAAGCGCAGACGCGATTGGATTTATCAACGAAAGTTACAAAACCCGCGCCGCGCGAAATCGCTTCAATGCCGATTGCGCCCGTTCCGGCGCACAAATCCAAAAAGCGCGTGTCATCGGTTATTTTCGGCGACAAAATGTTAAAGAGAGTTTCGCGCAGCCGGTCGGAAGTCGGGCGAGTTTTATAATCGGCTGGACTTTTCAGGATTCGCCCGCGATATTCGCCCGCAATGATACGCATTTTAATTTTTAATCCATCGTCATTTGTCCTTCGTTCGCGTTTGAAAAAATCTCGGTTATTTCCAAGGCGATGCGAAGAACAAAGGACGATGGACAATGGACAAATTTATCTTTTCTCGTAAAAACTCAAAGAAGTGTCGCCTTGCGTGACGACGCGCCAGCGTCTCATTACGCCGAATTCTTCTGGGAAAAACATTTCGACGTGATGTTCGATGACCAGCACGCCGCGCGGTTTCAAAGCCACGCCGCGACTGAAATACGCCAGAATTTCGTCGTAATTTGAATCATACGGCGGGTCGAAAAAAACCACATCCCAGCAGCGGCGGCGTTTGCCCATTCGTTTCAGAAACGGAACGGCTTCAGCCTGACAAACTTCGCCGTGTCCTTCCTTGATGCCGCAGGCTTCGAGATTTTTCTTGATGATGCCGCACATTTTAGCGGAACGCTCGACGAACGTGCCGATTAACGCGCCGCGCGAAATCGCCTCGATGCCGACCATTCCCGAACCGGCGCATAAATCCAGAAATCTTCCGGCGCGGATGCGTCGGTAAAGAATTCTGAACATCACTTCACGAATGCGGCGAGCCGTCGGGCGCACCTTTTCCGTGTCAGCGCTTTGCAGATATTTTCCGCGATGTTTTCCATCTGTTACTTGCATTTCCGATACGATTCGCGGTCGGTGTTCTTCTTCCCAGGGCTTAAAACCCGGTCTGCCTTTCGGAGCGAAACGTCCGCGCGGTTGAAATTTATCATTATCTCGCGGCTGAAATTTGCCGCCGGAGCGCGGCGCATTGCGGTCGGAGCGTCCCTGAAAACGATTGTCGCCGCCGCGCTGCCGGTCGTCGCGGCTCTGAGGTCGGTCGTCACGACTTTGAAACCTGTCGCCGCCGTTATTGATGCGCGACTGAAAGCCGCCATCGCGTGATTGAAAACGTCGCGGTTCAAACTGGCTGCTTCCTTCGCGCCTGAAATTGTTATCTCCTTCGCGTCTGAAATTGTTTGTGCGATTCAGAGGTTTCGGAGCGTTGTCGGTTGATGTCGGTCGTCGGTTTTCCATTATTTTATCTTCCTTATTTATTTAAGATGATGCGTGAAATCTTTTATTGACATTGGCAAAAGTATGTCGGATGCCGCGCATATTGCGATTTTTGAGCTGATTCCGCAAATTCATTAACAAAACGGAAAACCAAATTCGTGGGAAGAATTTATCTGTCTTGTAATAGTTGGAAAAAATAAAGCTGCGGAACTTTAACTCAAAAAACCATTGAGATGAAAACTATAAATGCAATATAACCGAATCTTTTGGAAAAATTCAATAACTATTTTGTTTTTTTATGAAAAAAGTGAATTTATTTATCCGATTCCCGCCAGCCGAAACCGCGCGTCGGCTTTGGTCACTTCGATAAGCCGCGAAGTTTCTTTAGTTAAACGTTTCTGTGTCAAGTAAAACTCGGCTTCCTGTCGGGCTTGGTCGAGAATCTGCAAATCACGAATAATGTTGCCGATTTTGAAAGTCTGAACACCTGACTGTCTCGTTCCTAAAATCTCGCCCTGCCCGCGAATTTCCAAATCCTTTTCGGCGATGCGAAAACCGTCGGTCGTTTCTTCCATAATGCCGAGCCGTTCGCGGGCGACGGCGGTTTTTTTATCGCCGGTCAGCAGAACGCAGAACGATTGTTCCGCGCCGCGCCCGACGCGACCGCGAAGCTGGTGAAGCTGTGACAGCCCGAACCGTTCGGCGTGTTCGATTATCATCAGTGAAGCGTTCGGCACGTCAACGCCGACCTCGATAACCGTCGTCGAAATCAAAATGTTCGTTTCCCCGGAAACGAATCTGCCCATAATTTCTTCTTTTTCCGCGCCCTTCATTTTGCCGTGCAACAAGCCGACTTTGAAGTGCGGGAAAATCACATCGCGCAATTCCTCATACATTTTCGTCGCCGCCTTCAAATCCATTTTCTCTGATTCGTCTATCAGCGGATAAACGATATAGACCTGCCGACCGAGTTTTATTTCGCGCTCGATGCCTTTATAAACGCCGTCGCGTTTATCTTCGCCGACAACGACGGTTTTCACCGGCGTTCTGCCCGGCGGCAGTTCGTCAATTACCGAAACGTCCAAATCGCCATAAACCGTCATCGCCAAACTGCGCGGAATCGGGGTCGCGGTCATCACCAAAATATCTGGATTAAATCCGCGCTCGCGCAATTGAGCGCGCTGCAAAACGCCGAAGCGGTGCTGTTCGTCAACGACTGCTAAACCTAATCTCTCAAATTCCACCGCGTCCTGAATGACGGCGTGCGTTCCGATGACGGCGTGAATCTCGCCCGCCGCAATATCTTTTTGAACTTTTCTTTTTTCGGCGGCGCGCAAACTTCCCGTCAGAAGTTCGGCGCGATACGGCGAATCGGCGAAAATCCGTTTCGCGTTGCGGGCGTGCTGTTCGGCGAGAATTTCCGTCGGCGACATCAAAGCGGTTTGATAACCGTTTTCCATTGCGGCGAACATCGCCAGAAACGCGACGATGGTTTTGCCGCTGCCGACATCGCCCTGCACGAGGCGATTCATCGGCGCGTCCGACTGCATATCGTCGAAAATTCTCTTGATGACGCGCTCTTGCGCTCCGGTCAAAGTGAAAGGCAGCAGCGCGTTGATGCGTTCGTAAATCAAATCGTTGATTTCGATTAATGTTCCTTTCGGCTCTTTGGCGCGGTCGCCGCGTTTGAGCTGCAGGGCGAATGAAACCCAGAAAAATTCTTCGAAAATCAATCGCAGATGCGCTTTGCTGCGCGCCGTTTCGTAATCGGAAATGTTTGAATCCTCGGGCGGGAAATGGATTTCCCGAATCGCTTCGGCGCGGGTAATTAGATTTTGACGTTTGCACAAATCTTCGGGCAAAGTTTCTCGAATCGTCGTCGTGTCAAGATTTTGCAATACGCTGAAAACGATTTCGCGCAGGCGTTTAGTTTGAAAAGTTCCGAGCTTGCGATAAACCGGGACGCGCCGCCCGACGTGAATCGGAGCGAATTCGGCGCTGGTCGAATCGTCGAATAAGTCGTCTTCGATTTCGTTCTTTGTTTCGTCGTTCGACAGATTTTTAAGCAAACCGAATTCATCGTAATCATTTTCGCTCGGCAGAATTTCGAGTTCGTCGGGTTTATTCAAACGCAGCGCGTAAGTGTTTTTCCGACCGTCCCATTCCCATTTGCCGTAGGCGATAAAGCGTGTGCCGCGCTCAAATTTCTGCGTCCAATAATTGACGATGTTATACGCGCCTCTGCCGGAAATAAACCACCAGACGACAACCGGTTTTCTGGTGCGTTCCGCATCGCCCGCCGTGACTTCAAAAATAAACAGCGGCGG
>CBDUBY010000055.1:0-18634 GCA_965365505.1 uncultured Pyrinomonadaceae bacterium
TCGCGTTCGGTCGCTGAAATGCTCGCTGAAGAAAACGACTCGTTCGGCGATGAATTTGAACGAGCGCAAACCGAATTGAATTCGCGACAGGAAAAAGGAGCGACAATTTGATGAAGAAACTTCTTCTTCCCTGTCTGTTTCTTTTGTGGCTGTGTTTCGCGCCAATCGCCGCGCCAGCGCAGCCGAACGCGCCGGAAGCACCGAAGAAAGCCGCCGAGGAAACGATTGATTTAAACAAAACCGCGAACAGTTCCACTCCGCTGCAAATCGTCGTGATGCTGACGCTGCTCAGCTTTGTTCCGGCGATTTTGATTTCGATGACGTGCTTTACGCGCATCATCGTCGTGTTTCATTTTCTGCGTCAGGCACTCGGCACACAGGAAACGCCGAACAATCAGATTTTGCTCGGACTCACGCTTTTCATCACGCTTTTCGTGATGAGTCCGACGCTCAAACAAATTTACGATGTGGCGTATAAACCGATGACCGACGGCGCGATTTCCCAATCGGAAGCACTCGAAAAAGGACTCGTTCCGCTTCGCGCTTATATGCTCAAACACACGCGCGAAAAGGATTTGGCACTTTTTCTGCGGCTCTCGAAAAGCCCGCGCCCGAACTCGGCTGACGACGTTCCGACGACCGCACTGATTCCGGCGTATATGATTTCCGAACTCAAAACCGCGTTTCAAATCGGCTTCGTGCTTTTTTTGCCGTTTCTCGTGATTGATTTGGCGGTGTCGAGCGTTTTGCTTTCGATGGGAATGATGCAACTGCCGCCCGTGATAGTTTCGATGCCGCTCAAAATTCTGCTTTTCGTGATGGTTGACGGCTGGCATTTGATTATCGGCTCGCTCGTCAAA
This sequence comes from uncultured Pyrinomonadaceae bacterium, assembly GCA_965365505.1. Classification (GTDB taxonomy): domain Bacteria; phylum Acidobacteriota; class Blastocatellia; order Pyrinomonadales; family Pyrinomonadaceae. The sequence goes on from CBDUBY010000055.1 coordinate 861, forward strand.
AGCGTGATGTGAAAAAATTATGAACGACGCTTTAGTTACATCCTTGATGCAGAGCGCGCTTTCGACTTTGATGTGGATTGTCGCGCCGATGCTGATTGTCGCCATCGTCGTCGGCGTCGTGATGAGCTTGATTCAAACCCTGACTTCGATTCAAGACCAGACATTTTCATTCGCGCCGCGCGTCATCGCTATTTTCGTGGTTTTTCTCATCACTTTTCCGTGGATTCTGCGCGTCCTCGTAACTTTTACGGCTTCGATTTTCGGCGATTTCACGCAGTTTATAAAATGAGCGAAATCAGTTTTAGACGTTCTGAGTTCCAGCTTTAGCTGGCTTCTTCTGTGGCGCAAGCCAGCTAAAACTGGAACTCAGAACATTGTGTCCATTTTTTGAAACATCTTTCCAGTTCAAATAAAAAATCTTGGAAACATTTGAAATCCCGCTACGTCCGTTTTTGGTTTTTCTCGTCGTGCTGGCGCGCGTCGGCGGCTTGGTGACGTTCGCGCCGTTTTGGTCGCACCGCGCGGCGAACGCGCAGATACGAATTTGTTTAGCAGTCGTTTTGGCTCTCGCGCTCACGCCGGTCTTGATGGCGCGCATCGAAACTCCTTCGTCGGAAATCAGCGATTTGACTTTAATTTTAGCGGGCGAACTCGTTATCGGAATGATTTTCGGATTCGTCGGGCGCATCGTGTTCAGCAGTTTTGAATTAGCCGCACATTTGCTTGCGTCGCAGATGGGATTTTCGCTTGCCGGAACGATTGACCCTTCGACGCAGGCGCAGACGACGGCGTTCGGCACGATTGCCCAAATGTTTGGACTGATGATTTTGCTCGCGGCGGACGGACATCACTGGTTTCTGGCAGCGACGGTGAAAAGTTTTTCAAGCGTCGCGCCCGGCGATTTTGCATTCACGCCCGAACTGCTCGACGTTATTTTGCGGCTGTCGGCAAACTCGCTCGTCGTCGGCGTGACGCTCGCGGCTCCGGCGATAATCGTTTTGCTGGCGGTCGAGTTCGCGCTGGAAATTTTCGGACGCACTGCGCCGCAGTTTCAGGTTTTTATTCTCGGATTTCCGCTGAAAATCGCCGTCGGTTTATGGCTCGTCGGAGCTTCGCTGTATTTTCTGCCCGCCGCTTTGCGCGACGTTCTGGGCGGAATTCATCAGGGTTTAATTCAGGTTCTGAACCGGATGTGATAACGCATTGTCAGAACCGCCTGCGGTAGCGGGCGGGGCAATGGCGCGAGAAAACCCGCCCGCTATCGCAGGCGGTTCTGACAGAATCAATGTCACAGGAAAAAACAGAGAAAGCAACACCCAAGCGACGCGAAGACGCTCGCAAAAAAGGTCAAATCGCTCGCGGCGCGGAATTACCCGCTGCGCTCGCTTTTCTCGGCGCGTTGGTCACGCTGAAAATTTTAAGCGCGGATGTTTTCGGCAAAGTCGGATTTTACATTCAAGATGCCGCGCAGAAAATCGCTTTTATCAAACCGCTCACCGGCAACGATTTGCACGTAATGTTTATCGAAGCGGCAAAGATTCTCGCGCTGCTTTCTTTGCCAATCGTTCTAACCGGATTCGTCGCGGTGCTGGCGGGAAATTTCGCGCAGGGCGGTTTGTCTCTGACCGGCGCGGCTTTGATGCCGAAAGCCGATAAATTTAATCCGGCGAAAAATATCAAACGAATTTTCGGACTCGATTCGGTCGTCAATCTAATTAAATCGTCTTTGAAATTAATCGTTATCGGCGTTGTCGCCTACGGAGTTTTATCGCCGGTTATCGAAAACGCGCCGTCGTTTATCCACGCGCCGCTGCCGACGGTCGCCGTCAAACTCGGCGAAACGCTGTACAGTCTGGCTTTTCGCTGCGGGCTGGTTTTGCTCGTTCTGGCTTGCGCCGATTACGGCTACGCTTTTTACAAACACGAAAAATCTTTGCGAATGAGCAAACAGGACATCCGCGACGAATACAAACAGCAGGAAGGCGACCCGATGATTAAAGGTCAGCGTCGCCGGGCGGCGCACGCGCTCGTTCAAAAACGCTCGCTCGCCGAAGTTCCGACGGCTTCGGTCGTCATCACTAACCCGACGCATTTCGCCGTCGCTCTGCGCTACGACCGCGACAAAGATGCCGCGCCGGTTGTCGTTGCCAAAGGCGCGGACAACATTGCCGCCAAAATTCGCGCAACGGCGCGGGAAAACAACATTCCGCTGATTGAAAATCCGCCGCTCGCTCGCGCGCTTTATAAAACGGTCGAGCCGAATCAAACGATTCCCGTTGAATTCTTCGGCGCGGTCGCGGAAATTCTCGCTTACGTTTTTCGCCAGAGGGAAGGTTAAATTTTCTGACGCTGATTATCCAAATCAGAGATTTTAAGTTTTATAATTTTCGGTTATCGCGGTTTGACAGTTTCCGCCGAATATAAAAAATAATTAAATGGCACATTTACCGAACGATTCAGCGAGCGATTTAGCCGAAAACCAAACAACCGAATTTTCTGCGCTCGCGCAAGAAAATTATCAGCAGATTATCGAACTTGCACCGCTGCCGATTTTCGTCGCCGACCTCGATGACAACATCGCTTTCGCAAATTCCGCCGCTTGCCGGTTTCTCGCCTGCCCGATTGAAAAATTAATCAACAGAAAAATTACCGATGTTCTACGTTCGGAGGAAACTTCGCGCTGGGCGAAATTAAAACAGCAGGCGACGGAAAATCGGCAAAATCGCGGCGACTGGGAATTTTTACGGCAAGACGGAAGATGGATTTGGGGCGATGTTTCTTTTGGCGTTTTGCCTGACAATCGCCAAATTATTTTTGTCAATGACATTACGACGCGCAAACAAGCGGAACAAGCGTTGCTCGAATCTGAGCGGCAGCATTTGGAGTGGCAAAAAATTGAAGCTCTCGGCAGACTCGCCGGCGGCGTCGCGCACGATTTCAACAATTTTCTGGCGGTTATTTTGCTGCATATTGATATGTTGAATTTGCAGCTTCCGCCGGACAGTCCGCTGCGGCATCGCGTAGATGAAATCAAAACTGTTTCTGATAACGCCGCTGCAATCGTCCGGCAACTGCTCACCTTCGGGCGCAAACAGCCGATGAATCCGTCGCCGGTCGCGCTGAACCAGACGGTCAACGGAATCTCTAAGATTTTGACCGCGCTGGTCGGCGAAAACATCAAAATCGAATTTAATCTCGAACCGGATTTGGGCGTTTGTTTCGTTGATCAAAATCAAATCGGACAAGTTTTGATGAATCTCGCCGTTAACGCCAAAGATGCTATGGCTGAAGGCGGAACGCTGAAAATCGGAACGGCGAACATCGTTCTCGACAAGAACGCGAATCACAAATCTCAACCCGGCGGCTCGTATATTCAGATAACCGTCAGCGACGATGGAAACGGGATGAACCCGGAAACGCTGGCTCATATTTTTGAGCCGTTTTTTTCCACTAAAGAATCGGACAAAGGCGCGGGTTTAGGTTTGGCGACGGTCTACGGTATCGTTAAACAATCGGGTGGTTTTATCTGGGTCGAAAGCGAAATTAATCGAGGAACGACTTTCAAAATTCAGTTTTTGCGGATAGACGAACCGGTGAAAACGGCGGCGAAACCGAAACCTGTGGCATTGCCGCCGACGGTAAACAAAATTGTTCTACTGGTTGAAGACGAAGCGGCGGTACGGCGGATTACCGCCGAATTCCTGAAGTTGGCGGGCTGTGAAGTTCTCGAAGCTGCGAGCGGAATCGAGGCTCTGAAAATCGCGCAGTCTTATGGCAAACCGATTCACCTGCTGCTGACCGACTATTCAATGCCGCAGATGAACGGCAGGGAAGTTGCCGGGAAAATAAAAACGATACACCCGGAAACTGCCGTTCTGCTGATGTCCGGCAACATTGAAGAAATTAGTTCTGAAGATAACAACTCGGAAGAAAAAATGAATTTCATCGGCAAGCCTTTTTCCCCTTTAGAGTTGACGATTAAAATCGAAGAGATATTTGGGTCTTGAAAATTGCCGCGAATGATTTTATTTGGATGCGGTTCAAATACAGCCGAAAACGGGCGTTTGTGAAACAGTCAGCGCCGGTTCGTAGAAATTCTTTCGATGCTTTCAAGTCCGGCGTTGCCGCCTTCGTGTCCGCGTCCGCCGGTGATTGTCGTTGCGCTGACATATAGGAATATCCGATGCTCGATGCTAGAGGTCTGTTAATCCATTCGCGCGGTTAGGCGGATTGTAGGCATTTAAACGGGCAAGTTCCGTCAGGTTTGCGCGGCTGCACGGGCAGCAATACGGATGTAGAAATACCGGCAATTTAGGAAGGCTGGCGGCGTCGGTCGGCGAGGTTAAATCAAGATCAGCGGGAGCAACTGCGGAACGACCGGGACGCGAAACATAATCCGTGACCCAGGTCGTTCCGACAGCGATGGCGATTGCCCACAGAATTTTACCTGCGGGTAAAATTCCTTTGTTAAATTTCATTGAGAAGCCGGTTTTCTTTTTAGTTCGTCATAACACCGGCTACTGCCTGCACCTGACTGACCGGCACTTTCACCTGAACTTTATCCGTGATTATGCCAGCTTCGGCAAAGTTGATGAGGCGCAGAATAAGCGACATCGTTGTTTCCTGACCTGCGGATAAAAACACCGCGCCGCCGGGCATTGAAACCAGCGGTTTGTTTAATGCCATACCGGGCTTTAACTCGCCGATATTGATTTCGAGAACGATGAATTCTTCAACCATTTCCTCGACGATTTTTCTGAGCGTGTCGAAAACAAACGGGTCATACCAACCAATTCGCTCAGACAATACTTTCAATGCGTTGCGCGGCGCGCTGCCGGATTTGACCAGCTTATCGAAGTCAAGCACGACTTTGAGGATTCGCGCACCGAGCGTCGTTTCGTCAATCTGGTCGGGCTGTATGAGCAAAGGAACTAACTCGTCGTTGATGCGCCGGTTCTGATTGGCGACGATTTCCGCGACTCCTTCCATTCGCGGAATGCGGGCGATTAAATCGTGTCCGACTTGCGGATGCTGGTGGTATAAATCCGCTTCTTTGTCCGTGAGCGAATGACCGCCGGAAAGTTTCTGCAAAATTTCCTCCGGCACCGTGACACAGCCGATTTGCGATAGCATCGCCGCGATTTCAACCGCCCATGAACTTTTAATTTTTAAGTGGTCGGCAATTTCACGCGCCATCTGTTTGACGCGTGTCGAACGGCTGAAAGCCGTCGGGTTGACCATCGCCAGAATATCAACCAGAACCTGCAAACTTTTATTCAAAGTTTCTTCCAGCAGATATTTTTCCGCCGTAATCAAACGATATTGTTCGAGCGCCGCCTTCAAAGTTTTTGCGAAAACTTCCGGCTCGCAGGGTTTGGTCAGAAAACGAAAAATGTTGCCTTCGTTGACCGCTTCCATCGCCGTCTGCTGGTCGGAGTTACCGGTCAGCATAATTTTTACGGTTTCCGGCGCGACTTCTTTGACGCGGCTTAGAAATTGAACGCCGTCCATTCCGGGCATTCGCATATCCGAAACGACGACCGCAAACGGTCCGTCGCTTGCAATCATCGCCAGACCCTGTTCGCCGCCTTCGGCAATGTGAATGTCGAAATCTTTTCGGAGCGCACGTTTGTAGCCCTGCAAAACATTCGGTTCGTCGTCAACACAAAGTATTTTATTATTCATTTGATACACCTTCTTTTAAGAAAATTTATTTTGAAGTTTAAGCAGCGCTCGCGTTTATTTCAGCGCATTTTTCCTGCCAGCCTGGAATTTTTTCGAGCAAGCCGAGATTTGCCAGGTAATCATAATCCAGATTCGGCTTGTCTATTTCAGAATTGATAGAATTGTTAAAACGCTGAATCGCATTTGCCGCGTGAACGGCAGTCAGAGCCGTGAACGAATCGTTTTTGGCTTCGCCGGGCGAGTTGTGAAAAGCGACCGCTTGCACGACCTGACTCGGCAATCCCCACAATCCGAGCAAGTATGCCCCAACTTCCGATTGCGTTGTCTCGAAAACTTGTTTTTCGGCATCGGCGTTCGATAGATTGTCACGCCGGGCGATTTCTTCGATTGATTTGAATTGCTGCGGCAGGTTGACCGCCAAAACGATTTTGCCGATGTCGTGAAGCAATCCGGCGGTAAAGGCATCGCTTGCCATTTCGCGGTTTTCGCTCGCCGCGATTTTGTTTGCCAGCATTCCGACGGCGATGCTGTGCGCCCAAATCTCGGCAAAGAAAACGCCGGAAGTATGCGCCTCAAATTGCGAAATTACGCCGAGTCCGATGGTCAGCGAACTGATGGTGTCGAGTCCGAGAAAATCAACCGCTTCTCTCGAATCGGAAATGCGCCGCCGCAAACCGAAAAACGCCGAGTTGACGATTTGAAGAATTTTCACTGTCATCCCGATGTCTCTTTTGACGATTTCCCCGACTTTTCTGGACGAAGGTTGTTCGCGGCTCAATTCGTCCATTAACTCGCTATAGAGCATCGGCAAACTCGGAACGGTCGGCAGCTGCGAAACCAAACGGCGCAAATGCTGGTCGGTCAACAGGTTTCGCAAAGCGCAGACGCGCAGAACGGTCGCCTTCAGCACTTCGGAATCGCACGGCTTCGACAGGTATTGATGAGCCGTGCCGACCGATTTCATAATCATTTCCTTTTCCGAATAACCGGAAAGAATGATTCGGACAACGTGCGGATATTTTTCGCTGACCGCCTGCAAAAGCTGTGCGCCGTCCATTCCAGGCATTCGCATGTCCGAAACGATTACGTCTATGCTTTTTTCTTCGAGAATGGCTAACGCTTCGACTCCGCTTTCGGCAAATATCATTTCCCATTCGTGACGCAGCGAGCGCAGCATTCGCTTTAAGCCGTCGAGAATATTCGGTTCATCGTCAACAAATAAGATATTAATCATAATTAAGATTCGCGTCCTGACTCGAATCCGTCGTGCTGACGAGCGGCAGACGAATGATAAATGTCGTTCCCTGTCCCGATTCGGTTTCAAAACTTAACTGACCGCCGTGTTTCTCGACCACGACCGTGTGCGAAATCGCCAAGCCCTGTCCCGTACCTTTACCGACTTCTTTGGTGGTAAAAAACGGGTCGAAAATTCGTTTTTGAATTTCCGGCGGAATACCGTTTCCCGAATCGCCGATGCGAACTTCAGCCCAGTTGTCACTGACTTTCGTCGTGGTAATCGTAATTTTTCCTTTGCCCTGCGAGCCGTCGCCGACGACATCGGAAATCGCGTGCGCGGCGTTAATCACCATATTCAAAACCACCTGGTTGAATTCGCCCAAATAACACGGCACGAGCGGCAGCTGCGGGTCGAAGCTGGTTTCAACATCGGCAATATATTTCCATTCGTTGCGCGCCACGGTTACGGTACTTTCAATAGCGCGGTTAAGGTCGGCGGATTGTTTGTCGGCTGAACCGGGATGAGCAAAATCCTTCATTGACTGGACGATTTTAGCAATCCGCGAAACGCCGTCGAGCGATTGCCGGAGAGCGTTCGGAACTTCTTCGAGCAGATATTCGAGGTCGGCGGTTTCGATTTCCTTCTGAACATCAGCGATCATTTCGGATTTGATTTCGCCCGATTGAGCCGATTCCAAAAGCTCGGCGTATTTTTCGAGTATCGAATTAAAATCATTAAAAGCATCGCGGATAAAGCGCGTGTTGTCGCCGACATATTGCGTCGGCGTGTTGATTTCGTGAGCGATTCCGGCGGCGAGCTGCCCGATTGATTCGAGTTTCTGCGAATGCTGAAGCTGGCTTTCCAAAATTTTCCGCTCGGTCAAATCCGTCGCGATGCCGAGCAGATGCTGTTCGCTGCCGTCGCCGATAACCAGCGGGCGTTTAACGGTTTGAAACCAGCGAACATTGCCGTCGGCGTCGGTGAGGCTTTCTTCAGAAATGACTTTTTCCTTTTGCGTATCGAAAACTTCACGGTCAACCCGGTTTACTCGTTCCAGGTCGGTTGCGTTGATGTTAAAATCAGCAACGGTTTTGCCGATTAGTTCCTCGACCGTCGTTCCGAATAACTCGGCACAGGCGCGATTCGCCAGCGTGAATCTGCCGTCCGAATCCTTGACGAAAATCAAATTCGGGACGTTATCAATCACGTTCGACAAAAATACCATGCCTTCATTCAGTTCAACTTCGGCGCGCCTGCGTTCGCTGACTTCGCTTTGCATCGCTTTATTGGCGCGAACCAGTTCGGCGGTGCGTTCGTTGATTCGGATTTCTAAATCTTCGTAAGTTAGCTGCAATTGTTCCTCCATCGCTTTGCGTTCGGTGATGTCCATTTCAATGGCGATAAATCCTTTTAACTCACCTTTTCGGCTCGTAATCGGCATAATCGAAAGCGACAGCCAATAGCCGTTTCCGTCTTTGCCGTAATTATAAATTTCCCCTTCAAAAGGTCGGTGTTGGGCGATGGCTTCGCGGATGGCGAGAGTAGTTTTCCGGCACGTTTTCTCGCCTTGTAAGAAACTGCCCGGTTTATACCCGATAACTTCATCCGGGCGATAACCCGTAATGCGCGTGAAGCCGTCATTGACCCAGGTGATTTTTCCTTCCGTGTCGCTGATAATCACGGCGTTTTGTGTTTTTTCGGCGACCAGCGCGAGTTTCTTTAATTCGACCTGTGCTTGTTTGCGCTCCGTAATGTCGCGGGCGTTGACGCAGAAAGCGTCAGTGTTATTATAAGTGATAAATCGTCCCGTAATCTCGACGTATATCCAGGAACCGTCACGGCGCAGATATTTTCGCTCAGCGCTCATTGATTTTCTTTCGTCGCGCAAAACGGTCGTCATCTGATGAATTTCTCGCGGATTGAGCGGGTCAAAATCGGAAGCGTATAATGTTTTGGCTTCCTCGATGCTTTGGCAGCCGAGCAGCTTGACAAATGCTTCGTTGCATTCGATAACCCTGAAACTTTCTGGCTCAAGCAAAAAAACGCTCTCCGTCATTTGCTCGATAATGGTTCGATAGCGTTCTTCGCTCGTTGCGTCGGGGGCGTTCCTGGCGGCGATTTCCCGCATTTCACGAACGCTCCGCAGACTCGAAACAATCAGAAAAACGTCGGTAAAAACGACCCATCCGGCGTGTTCCAGCCAACGCCATTCGCTGCCGGTCAGAATGCCGAACATCGAGAAAGGATAAAGCCAGCCGCGCAGAAAGTGGTCGGCGGCGGTGACAATTGTGCCGGTAATCAGAACGCGCCAATCACGGTAACAGCCGAGAAAAGCCAGGGAGCCGAAAACGTGAAAATGCGTTTCGATGCGCCCGCCCATTACGTGAATCAAAAGCCCGGACATCAGCATCTGACTGACCGCGACGACGTGACGGGTCGCGGTTCTGCCCGGATAAACGACGGTTAAAAACAGCGGCAGCGAAGTAATCGCGCCGCCGACAAACGTGGCAAACAAGATGTGTGAGTGAATACTGCTGTCTGCGCCGTTCCACGTCAAGTGCGAAATAAAAAAAGCGGCTGCAATGCCCACCAGCCATTGCAGCGGTAACAAAATCGCAAAAATGCGGTCGGTGCGTTCATAAACAGCCAGTTGATTCCGTTGAAAAAACTCGGCGGCACGAAGATTTTCAATTTCATCGGTGTGTTGGAAAGATGTAGTTTCCATAAAAATGTAGATCTTTCAATCGGTGAGATTGCGCCGCGCATTGTGTCCGAAAAGTTGATTGGTTAAATCTAGTGAGAACCTTATAAGCCGTAAAATCGCGCCGAAGTCGCGGCAGAATTTTCATCCGCATTTCATATCGGCAGATACGCTGATAACTTTAGATTTATTTCAGGGTAAGTAATTGGACAGATTTATTTTCAGGAAATTCAGCCACAGATATTCACAGATAAACACGAGATATTTTATGATTCTAAACTGCATTTTCACATCTTTTCTTATTCATCCGAGTTCATCCGTGTAAATCTGTGGCTAAATTCTTTTTCTTAAATTTAATGCCTGTCCGACTACTCAAATCGGTAAAGTTATATCAATAAGTTTTTTGAGTTTTCTGCTGAAAGGCATCCGTCTTGTTCTAAAAGATGCCTTCAAAATCCGAATTTATATTCCAGGTTTCAAAACTGAGGAAATAAAAGCCGATTTGCATCCGCTCGATGTCGTCCAACTAAAGTTAAGTTCGCATGAGGTTAAACTTTGAGTTGGATTGTAATTTAAGATTCGGAGGGCTTTGAACCGTATTTCTTTAAGTAAAGACTAAGCAAGAAACCGACGAGTCCGTTCAGAACCATCATAAAATTGGTAAAAATAAAAACCGGATTCCACACTAACCAGCTATAAATCGCGAAGCCGAGCGAAGCCGCCGTCTGCCCGATAAAAAGCCAAATCGAAACGCCTTCGCTCGTGCCTTCCTGCCATTGTTTGTAGATTTGCCGACTGACGGTGAGGAATAAAATAATCGAACTCGCCCAACCGATAATTTCCGTCATAAATTTTTGAAAATAATTTATCCGCAAAAAAATTCAGATTGTCGTTGGTAAAGTTAATCTCCGCCGCTGACAATCTGAATTTTTAAAGCGTCTTTCTCCGATTTAACGTGGCTGATTCGCTGCCGAAACGGATGCGCCGTTGCCATTTGCCACAACCGACGGAACATATAATTTTTTGTCCGTGCTGGTTCTAAGCATCGCTTCCTTACGTTTCATTCCGACGATTTTTCCGTATGTCATTAGTGCCTGCGCAACTATTTGATCCATATTGTAATACTTGTAGGTCGCCAGCCGTCCGACGAAATGGACATCCTGACGCGCTTCGGCAAGAGTTTTATATTTCGCGTAAATATCGGCGTTTTCCTTACGCGGAATTGGATAATACGGATCGCCTTCTGCCTGCGGATATTCGTAAACGATGCTCGTTTTTTTATGCTCCTGTCCGGTCAAATATTTAAATTCCGTGATGCGCGTGAACGGCTGCTCGTTCGGATAATTGACGACCGGCGCATCTTGAAATTTTTCTGCATCGTGCGTTTCGTGTTTAAATTCGAGCGAGCGATAGGGAAGTTTCCCGTAACGATAATCGAAAAATGAGTCAATCGGTCCGGTGTAAATCATTTCTTTGAACGAAAATTGATTGACGATTTCCCGATAATCGCAATTCAGCATAATTTTGATGTTCGGGTTGTCGAGCATTTTCTCGAACATCCGCGTATAGCCGTGCTTCGGCATCGCTTGGAAAGAATCGGTAAAATAGCGGTCGTCGCGGTTCGTTCTGGTCGGAACTCGCGCCGTCACGGATGCGTCGAGTTCCGAAGGGTCTAAGCCCCATTGTTTGCGCGTGTAATTTTTAAAGAACTTTTCATAAAGCTCGCGCCCGACTTTTGACACGACGACATCTTCCGACGTGCGAATGTGCTCGGTTTTTTCGGCTAATTTAGCGAAAAAATCTTCGACCTCGAACGAGGTTAAATTCAATCCGTAAAGTTTATTTATCGTGTCGAGATTGATCGGCATCGGAACCAGCATTCCATCAACTGAAGCCAAAACGCGATGTTCGTAAGAACGCCATTCGGTAAATTTCGATAGATAATCGAACACTTCAGCCGAATTGGTATGAAAAATATGCGGTCCGTATTTGTGAATCAAAACGCCTTCGTCGTTGTAAAAATCATAAGCATTTCCGCCGATGTGCGGACGTCGGTCGCAAATCAAAACTTTTTTTCCTGACCCGTTAGCGAGTCTTTCGGCAAGGACGCTTCCGGCAAAGCCAGCGCCCACAATTAAATAATCAAACATTATAATTTCCCCCTTGTTTTTGAATGTTTGTATTAAAGAAATACAAAATTTTATTTTAATCAAGCATTAGCAAGTTTAGTGCCGTGCGGCGCAATCGCCTCGTCAATTAATTCGCTCATCTGCTTCCAGGTTTTATCCCACGAAATCTGCGACAAAAATTCGTCGCCTTTCTTCATTCTTTCCTCAGGATTTCCCTGTAAAGCCGATTCGCAAGCCGCGACGAACTCTTCAGCCGTTTCAGCAATATGAACCAATTCGAGCTCGCCGTATGGTCGGACGACATCGCGTATTGGAGTCGAAACGACCGGCTTTCCGGCAGCGAGATATTCGGGCGTTTTCGTCGGGCTGATGTATTTCGTCGAATCGTTCAGCGCGAACGGCATCAGTGCGACATCCCAGCCCGACAGATATGCGGGCAATTCCTGATAATTTTTTCCGCCGAGATAATGGATATTTTCGCGGCGCGGCAAATCTTCGTCGCTGATTTTCACGACCGGACCAATCATCACGAATTGCCAATCGGGACGCAAATCAGCCGCTTCGCCGAGCAGCCGGACATCAATCCTCTCATCAATCACGCCGCAGTAACCGAGGCGCGGACGAGCGATTGATTGTTGGTCTTCGGGTTCTTGTTTGATGGAGCGAGCTTGCCGGAAATGCGCTGCGTCAATGCTCGAAGGGAACGCGAAAACGCGCTCGTGTTTGCCTTGTTTCGCTTCGTAGAGGCTTTGCCCGCCGGTGAAAACAAGGTCGGCTTTCTCCAGTAGCAAACGTTCGTTTTCAATCAATTCCGGCGGTGCGAACTTAAATGCCGAAAGCTCGTCCATACAATCGAAAATTGTCACGAGCGGCTCAAGATGCGCGGCGAAATCCATCGCCATCGGCGTATAAAACCACAACACAAAATTTTCAATCGTCTGCGAAGCAAACATTCCGTCGAGCATCTCGCGTTGAACTTCTACAATGTTTTTCGTTTCGCGGTCGTGGTGTGAAATATGCGGCACCACGACAAATAAGTTGTCTTCTCGCGGATTGATTTCCAGACGGGTTTCGCCGTCAACGAAAATCGGTTCCTCAAAAAAGTAGACGCGATTGCGGCGGGCGAAACGACTGAAAAGATGTTGCGGACGCTGGTAAACGAAATCCCAACGCAGATGTGAAAGGCATACAAGGTCATAATTCGGCTTTTCAGAAAAATTATTTTCAATCGGTTTTTTCATACGTTCTCTATATAAATTATGACTTGATAATACAAAAATCTTATTAACATTTATGTATTAAAGGCGACATAGAGATTTTATGTGATACAGCCGTAAGTTGCCGGATATAATTTTTCACTGCGGAGTTTATACGTGATGCAGAACATTTTTTTATGTCTTCCAGGCAGCTACTCTGCGCCTTCCTTTTGCTCTTTAGCAGTGAACTTTTAGTTGTTTTCGATAATCGGTAAATTGGGTTATAAAATGTAAATATGTTTGGCGGCATACATAATCGCTTGACTTGAATTGATAGATTTCAGATGTTATCAAGGAAATTCGGAGTTTTGAAATTAAGGTAAAGCAGAGAAGTAATGTCGGCTGAAAAACAAAAAATGTTTTCTGAATTGCCGGTAAACAGTTCGCCTGATTTACGAGCAGGCGTTTTTATAAGCTGGGTGTTTGACTTTGAAAAACAAAAATATGGAATCATTCAACGAAAATAAAAAACCGTTTGAAATTTGGGGCGGCGTTGAATGCACGGTTAATCGCGTTGGCGATGTGTTCTTCGACCAAACTAAAAAGAGCGGACATCATAGCCGAATCGAAGACCTCGATTTGTTCGCCGAACTCGGAATCACCAGTCTGCGTTTTCCGGTTTTATGGGAGCGCGTCGCGCCGGATAATTTGGAGAATGCCGATTGGTTGTGGACAGACAGATATTTGAAACGTCTGCGTCAACTTAACATTGAACCGATTGCCGGATTTCTTCATCACGGCAGCGGTCCGCGCGACACAAGCCTCGTTGACCCGACTTTTCCTGACAGATTCGCGGAATTTGCTTCGAAAGCAGCCGAACGCTATCCGTGGATTGAGAGTTATACGCCGATAAACGAACCGTTGACGACGGCGCGTTTCAGCGGCTTATACGGCTTCTGGTATCCGCACGCAAAAAACAATCGCACGTTTGCTCGCGCGCTTCTCGGACAATGCCGCGCGACAGTTTTGGCTATGCGAGCAATTCGCCGAATTAACCCGCACGCCAAGCTCGTCCAAACCGAAGACTTAGGCAAAACTTACAGCACGGCGAAGCTGGATTATCAAGCGAAGTTCGAGAATGAACGCCGCTGGCTGACTTTTGATTTGCTCAACGGGCGACTGAACGGCAAACATCCGATGCGGAAGTTTCTGCAGCGTTATGCCGGTATCGAGGACGCGGAACTCGACTGGTTTCTGGAAAATCCCTGTCCGCCGGATATTATCGGTTTTAATTATTACCTGACGAGCGAGCGATATCTCGACGAAAACATTGAAAACTACGCCGGTTACCCAATCGGCGGAAACGAGCGACACAGTTACGTTGATGTCGAAGCCGTTCGCGTCAAATTGGAACAGCCGATAGGTTTGAAAGTGTTGTTGCGCGAAGCGTGGGAACGCTACAAACTGCCGCTCGCCATTACCGAAGCGCATCTCGGCTGTACGCGCGAGGAACAGCTTCGATGGCTTCTGGAAATCTTGGAAACGGCTGGCGAGTTAAAACGCGAGGCGATTGATTTGCGAGCCGTCACAGTTTGGTCTCTGCTCGGTTCTTACGACTGGAACAGTCTTTTAACAAAGTTTCAGAATCACTATGAGCCGGGCGCGTTTGATGTGCGCGGCGGTGTTCCGCGTCCGACCGCGCTGACAAAATTATTGAAAAGTATCGCTGACGGACGAGAATATAAGCATCCTGTTATCGAAGGTTCGGGCTGGTGGAAACGTCCTTCTCGTTTTATCGTAAAACCCCAATCAAATAACGAACAGCCAGCCGCCATTCTGCAAAACGGAAAAACGCCGACCAGAGGCTTATTGATTACCGGCGCGACCGGAACTCTCGGACAGGCTTTCGCGCGCATCTGCCAGATTCGAAATCTCGCCTGTCATCTCCTGTCGCGCCGCGAAATGGATATTAGCGACCGGCACTCCGTCGAACGCGCCGTCATAAAATACAATCCGTGGGCGATAATAAACGCGGCGGGTTACGTTCGGGTAGATGAAGCCGAGCGCGAGTTTGAATTATGCTTTCGGGAAAATACAGACGGCGCGGCGATTTTGGCGAAAGTTTGCGAGCGAAACAAAATTTCGTATCTGACGTTTTCGACCGATTTGGTTTTTGACGGCGACAAACAAAAGCCGTATATCGAAAAAGATTTGACGAATCCGCTGAATATTTACGGTCGCAGCAAAGCGGCGGCGGAAAAAAAGATTCTGGAAATCAATCCATCCGCCTTGGTTGTTCGCACCGCCGCGTTTTTCAGTCCTTGGGACGAATACAATTTTTTAAGCATCGCTCTGCGAACGCTTCGTTCCGGCGCGCCGTTTCGGGCAGCAAACGATAATTTTATCTCTCCGACTTATTTGCCGGATTTGGTAAATGCCAGTCTGGACGTTTTAATTGACGGCGAAAGCGGACTGTGGCATCTGACAAATCAGGGCGAGTTGACCTGGGCGGATTTCGCGCGTTGGGCGGCAGAGCTTTCAGGGCTGGACTCAAAATTCGTCGTCGGCTGTTCGACCGAAGATTTGAAATTGGCTGCGCCGCGACCGGCTTACAGCGCACTTGTCAGCGAGCGCGGAAATTTGCTGCCGAGTCTGGAGAACGCTCTGGATAAATTTATAAATTCGCTTTAACCGACAACCTGGAATTTCGATTAAACTACCATTCCGTCTTGAATAATCGAGTTCTTCGGCACGATGATAATGCCTTCGCGGATAAAATAGCTGCCGTTTTCGCCGTCTCTGGTTTCGACGTTTTGCTCATTGACGAGCCGGACGTTTTTTCCGATACGGGTGTTTTTGTCAATAATGGCGCGGCGGACGATGGAATTTTCACCGATGCCGACGTGCGGTTTGCCCGTCGCGACGTTTCGTTGGATTTCCTCGAACGACTCGAAGAAATCCGCGCCCATAATAATCGAATTTTCGATTTTCACGCCGTTGTCAATTCTGCTTCGCAAACCGATAATCGAATTTCTCGCATACACACCATTCAAAATACAGCCTTCACTAATCATCGAATTATCAATGTCCGAAGCGTGAACCTTTGACGGCGGCAAATAGCGGCTGCGCGTGTAAATCGGGTCGGCATCGTTGAAGAAATCAAACTTCGGCAATGGCGATGCCAAATCAAGGTTCGCCTGATAAAAAGCGCGAATTGTTCCGATGTCTTCCCAGTAACTGTTAAAAAGATGCGCCTGAACATTGAGTTTTTCAATCGCCGCTGGAATTATCTCGCCGCCGAAATCGAAGCGGTTCGGGTCTTCGTTTAATAATTCGATGAGCCGGTCGTAATTAAAAATATAAATGCCCATCGAAGCCAAAAACGGGCGGCTCTCGCTTTCCTCAGCGGTCAAACCGAACTGCGTCGTATCAACTTTCATTGATTCGAGCGCGTCGCCTTTCGGCTTTTCCTTAAACTCGACGATGCGACCGGCGCTGTCGGTTTTCAGCAGCCCGAAACCTTGCGCGTCCTGCGGATTCGCCGGGATAACGGAAATCGTAACATCGGCGTTTGTGCTGAAATGTCTTTCCAGAAATTGCTGATAATCCATTCTGTAAAGATGATCGCCCGATAAAATCAAAATCGTGCTGGCTTGCCAATCCTGGATGTGCGGCACGGTTTGGCGAACAGCGTCTGCCGTGCCTTGAAACCAATCGGGACTGTCTTTGCGCTGTTCCGCCGCGAGTACTTCGACAAAGCCGGTCGAAAATGTCGAGAAGCGATAGGTGCGCGAAACGTGCCGGTTCAGAGATGCGGAATTATACTGCGTGAGAACGAAAATCTGCGTTATATTCGAGTTGATGCAGTTGGAAATCGGCACATCAATCAAGCGATATTTCCCGCCGAGCGGAACTGCCGGTTTTGCCCGGTCTTTTGTCAAAGGAAATAGTCTGGAACCCGCGCCGCCGCCTAAAATCAACGCCATTACATTTTCGTGTTGTGCCATAAAGGTAACAATAAAGTTTCGGGTTTCAACTTTCAAGTTTCAGGGGTGTAAAATCACGCGCTCAAACGGGAAATTTCTGAATCAGCCGCCGCGCCGGAAATTTAAAACCCGTAGTTTGAAACCGAGAAAGGTTTTGACTTTGCACAGCGAGGCGTGATAACTTCCTTTTCACCTTGAATGACAGTTTTGTGCGGACAAAGTTATCAATTCAAGGCGTGTAGTTGTTCTTTTTCAACCTAAAATGCTTTGGAATGCCGCTTTATTTTTAGAGAGCGGCGATAAGGGAAAGCGAGTGAAAATCTCGCACGGTCGCGCCACAGTGGTAAAAGGCAAAAGTTAAAAGATAAAAGGCAAAAGTGAGGAAACGATTCCAAACTTTTCACTTTTTACTTTTCACCTTTCACTTTTCAGTCTGGAAACCTGTCCCAAAGTTTTTTAGCCGAAATCGTCTCGCGTCAGGACGATTGGCTTTATCGGGTGTCATTTGTTTTTTCTCCTTTAATGTGGAAAGCCCTGACCGTCGTGCCTTTCGTTTTTACAGCGTAGGCTGGGCGGGCAGGGTTTTTCATTTGTCTAAACGTAAGTTTCAAAAATCTATTTCACATCAATTCGCGCTTCTCGGCGTTTTGTTCGGCGTGTTTTTGCTGGCAAATTGCAAAAGCGCGACGAATAATCAGCAAATTAGCGTGCCGACGCGCGAGATTACCGACGATTTGGGTCGCCGCGTGCTTCTGCCCGAACGGGTGACGAGCGCGGTTTCGCTGGCGCCGAATTTGACGGAAATCACGTTCGCGGTCGGCGCGGGCGAGCGTCTGGTCG
>CBDUBY010000056.1:0-18546 GCA_965365505.1 uncultured Pyrinomonadaceae bacterium
CTTCAAACCATAAATCTACTTCTTCGACCGGTCTGCCGAGCGCGAGCGCGAGATGTCGGCTGCTTGATTCAAACGCTTCGTGTTTCAACCTCGCCAGAATTTCTTTGATGTCTGAATTGTCACTCATTTCAGGTTTCCCTCCTTGATTTATTTTTATTGATAATGCCGCTTGAACGGAAAGTTTTCAAGTCGGGCGCATCCGGTTTTCGATAATAAATCGGGCTTGCGAAAAAATTCTTGAAGTGTAATGATTTTTCTTTGCAGCCGAAAGCAGTTACGCATCTAAATTGCAGTAAGGAGAAGAAAGAAATGATTGGGGTTTTGGACAAGGAACGAGTTGGCGAGGAAGATGTCAAAAACGAGCATCTGCTGGAAAACTATTTGCGAATGACGGACGCTGAAATCAGCGAGCGCATCGAACTTGCCAGAAAAGAATTAGGCTCGCGGGTTGTCATTCTCGGTCATCATTACCAGCGCGACGACGTAATCGAACACGCGGATTTGACGGGCGATTCTTATCAGCTTTCGGTGATGGCGGCGCAGCGTAAAGATGCTGAGTTTATCGTTTTCTGCGGCGTGCATTTTATGGCTGAGTCGGCTGATATTCTCGGACAGCCGCATCAAAAAGTCATTTTGCCGGATTTGGGCGCGGGCTGTTCGATGGCTGATATGGCGACAATCGAGCAGGTCGAAGACGCTTGGGAACAACTAAAAGAAATCGGAGTTTTGAAACAGAAAGTCGCGCCGATAACTTATATGAATTCGAGCGCGGCGATTAAAGCATTTTGCGGTCGCAACGGCGGCGTGGTCTGCACTTCGTCAAACGCTGTTCCGCTGTTCGATATTTATTTGAAAGAATACGATAAAATGTTTTTCTTTCCCGACCAGCATTTGGGCAGAAACACGGGCGCGAAGTTCGGAATTCCGCTCGATAAAATGGCGTTGTGGAATCCGCACGAAGAACTCGGCGGCAATACCGAAGAAGAATTGCACGAGGCGAAATTGATTTTATGGCGCGGGCATTGTTCGGTTCACGGTCGCTTTAAACCGTGGCACGTCGAGCAGATTCGCAAAGCCGAGCCGGACATCAAAGTTCTTGTTCACCCGGAATGTATGCGCGAAGTCGTCGAGATTTCCGATTTAAACGGCTCGACATCGTTCATCATCAACACGGTGACAAACGCGCCGAGCGGCTCGAAATGGGCAATCGGGACAGAATTAAATTTAGTTCTGCGGCTGCAAAAACAATTTCCCGACAAAACGATTCGCCTGCTCGCGCCCGATTTGTGTATGTGCGCGACGATGTATCGCATCGCGCCGCCGAATCTGGCGTGGGCGATGGATAATTTAGTTGCGGGAAACGTCGTCAATCAAATCAAAGTTGACGACGAAACGAAACATTACGCGCTCGTCGCTTTGCAGCGAATGATAGATTTGACCGAAAAAAATCAGGATAAGAAGTAATAGCCGCTTTTCCTGATTTCAAAAGCAGAATTCAGTCGCCGCGTATGACTCAGGCGATTTCCGACCGGAACGAGCAACTTTTGTTCGGAATATCCAACTTTTGTTTGGAATATCGAACTTTTGTATCGGAATGACCGATTCGTCAACGTAATCTGCGCCTCGTGTATCGGAATGACCGATTCGTCAGCGGAATACTCGATTCGTCAACGGAATACGCATCTCGTCAGCGGAATACTCGATTCGTCAGCGGAATAGGCAATTCTTCGCCGGTTTGACCGGTTGCACCGAATTCGGTGAATAAAATGCGCTGAAAGGGAAATTTCAAATCAATGGCTGAAATTCAGGACAAATTACCGGAGAATACCGGCGGCAAATTCTACGTTGACCGGCAATGTATTGACTGCGATGTCTGCCGCGACACCGCGCCGAAAAACTTCACGCGCTACGACGAAAACGGTTATTCTTACGTTTATAAACAGCCGGAAACGCCGGAAGAATACGAACTCTGCGAAGAAGCGTTAATGGCGTGTCCGGTCGAAGCCATCGGCGATGACGGGTGAGGGCAAGGCAAAAGTAAAAAGGTAAAAGGCAAAAATAAAAAGGGCGATGACTTAATTGAAAAGTCATCGCCCTTTTTTCGACATCCGCAATCCGAAATCTTTACGGTTGGTTCATCGGCGGCGGCACGAAGCTGTCGGGCAAAAAGCCGAGCGCGGTCGGGAAATTCGCCGCCGTCGGTCGGGTGTTGTTTTTCACCCAATTATTGATGGCGGTCACGGACGCGACAAGCTGTTCGCCCGTGAAGTTGCAATGCCCGTTGCCGTTCGTATAAGTCTGATACAAATACTGTGTGCGCCCTGCCGCCGTCACCGTTTGCAGATATTCACGTTCCTGCGAAACCGTTACGAGCGGGTCGTAAAGCGTGTGCAGCGTCAAAACCGGATCGGTGATTCTGCCCGAAAAATCGGCGTTTAAATTCAAATAAAGGCGCGAACGAAACGGCGCGGAAATGTTGCGATTGGCATTGAGCGTGGCGAGCCAGCCGTCAATCACCGGCGCGGGAACGCCGAGCGCGACGAGATACGCTTTTTCCTGATCGGTCAGATTGTAATTTCTGTTTCTATTCTGCACGACCGGACCGCGAGCGCGGCGTTCGAGTTCGGCGCGGGCTTCGGTCGAGAAAAACATATCGGTGAAAACCCAGCCCGGATAAAACGCGGGCGGCGCGGGCGGATTGATGCCGCGTCCGGGCGTTCCGGTCACGAGGCGGATAAATTCAAACTTCGGATAATTCGCCGGATTGCTGACTTCGCCGACTAATTTCGGCTGAACTTCCGATTCAAAATCCAAATCGTCGCGCACATTTCCGGGCGTTCCCCAAGTCGCCGGCATTCCGAAAAGTTTGTCGTAGGCGAGAGCCAAATCGCCCGCCGAATCCCAGGATTGCGACGAACCCGCGCCGACCGCGCAGCCGCACAACGCGCCGTCGTAAAGAAATCCGTAGCGTTCCATACTCTCAAAACCGATGACGCTGCCCATCGAAAATCCCCACAAAATCGTATTGTCCGGTCTGCCGACGCGGAAATTAAAAAACACGGTCAAAGCCGCCAAATCGTTGATGCCTTCTTCGACCGCCCAGCCGTTATTGCGGTAGGCTGAACCGGCGAGCGCGTAACCCTGCGCGAGAAGAACGGGTTCGAGCGCGGCACTCGGCGCGATGTCGGCGGCGCGATTGTCCACTTCGCCCGGATGATCGGCGCGGTCGCGGTAGCCGTGAGCGTAAACGAGCAATGTTCCGTTCCAATTTTCGGGAACGCGGATGCGATACGGCGCGCCAAACAAATCGCCTGCTAAATCAACCGGCGCGACTTGCGAGGCGGCGACGGCAAACTGCACGGAAAAAAGCAGCGAGAAAAACACGACGTAAATTGATTTTTTTAACACGATTCAATCCTCCTGAAATTTTATTGACAGATTTTGATTTTCATTCGGAAACGCCGGAAAATCAGCGAAACAAGCGGTCGCCTGTTCTGTAAAAAACGATTGCTCTGAAATTTGCCGGCGAAAGTAAAAATAATTGTCTGAATGAAAAGTTGGTGTATTTTCTCGCTTCGCAATGTAAAAGTCAACGAATTTTCGGTTTAAATAGTGAAATGAAATTTAACGACCGGCAAGATGATATTCTAAAAGCGGAATACGAATTTTATTTCGTTCGCTAACGGAACTTAACCCGGAGTTTTCTAAGATTATGATTGAAGCCTTTATTTTCGACGTTGACGGAACGCTGATTGATTCAAACGATTTACACGCTTTCGCCTGGCACAAAGCGTTTGCGAAATTCGGCAGAGAAATTTCGTTCGAGAAAATTCGCCCGCATATCGGCAAAGGCGCGGACACGCTTTTGCCGGAGTTTTTGACCGAAAAGGAAATCGAAGATTCGGGCGATGAAATAGCCGACGCGCGCGGCGAGATTTTCAAGGACGAATATCTGTCGCGCGTCAAATCGTTCCCGAAAGTGCGTGAATTGTTTCAAAAAATAAAAGACGACGGCAAACTAATCGCGCTCGCGTCTTCGGCTAACGAAGATGAAGTCGAAGCGTATAAAAAGATTGCCGACATCGAAGATTTAGTCGAAAAATCAACGTCGGCGGACGATGCGGAAAAATCAAAACCCGAGCCGGACATTTTTCAATCCGCGCTCAAACTGCTCGGCAATCCGCCGCTCGAAACGGTTCTGGTCGTCGGCGACACGCCTTACGACGCGGAAGCCGCAGCGAAAGCGAAACTTAAAATCGTCGGCGTTTTATGCGGCGGTTTTGACGAAACGGATTTGCGCGAGAAAGGTTGTGTTGAAATTTATCAAGACCCGACGGATTTATTTGAGAATTATCAAAAAATCATTTCTCTATGAAAATCTAAACTAAAATTTTTATCATCTCGTCTTCAATCACAACTTCATAAGATTCGATTGAGCAGCCTTTTCTCGTGAAACATTCGCCGTTTCGGACATCGAAACGCCAGCCGTGCAGATCGCATTCGACGATGTTTCCGTAAAGGCGCGAATCGGCGAGCGGGTAGGCTTTGTGCGGGCAGAAATTTTCTATCGCGTGAAAATTTCCATTGACGTTAAAGAGCGCGACTTCCGTGCCGTCTTTTAATTTAACGGTCGCGCCGCGTCCGGCGGGAACGTCGCTCGTTCGTCCGACGGTGATTTTTTTTCCCTCGCGGTGTGGTTTGCGCTTGTTCTCGAAAAGTTTTCCCATTGGTAGATTCCAAATCTCAGGTTTCAAATTTAAATTTTAGTTTGGCTGAAATGAATTGCAAATCGCAAATCGGCAATCGCAAATTTCCCGCGCTTGCTTTATTGTCTGTGGTCAAACAAAATAATAGAAAACTATCGCTTAGTTTGGAGTTTGCAAGATGAATGAAGAATCGGCTTCGACAAAATCACGCCTTCGGTGTCGGGACATAATGACAGGCAATGTGCTGACGACGACGGGCGAAATGTCTTTGCGCGATGCGGCGCAGATGATGAAAGACGGCGACATCGGCGTTTTGCCGGTCGTCGAAAGTGTAACGAATAAATTAGTCGGCATCGTCACCGACCGCGATATTGTCGTCCGCGCCGTCGCCGTCGGCAAAGGCGCGGACGCGACGATTGCGGAAGCAATGACAACCGAGCTTTTTACCGCCAAGCCCGACGATTTCGCTTTTGAAGCGATTCGCACGATGGGCGAACGGCAGGTGCGCCGCATTCCGATTATTGACGACGCGGGCGTTTTGCAGGGCATCGTTTCGATGGCTGATGTCGCGCTCGAAATGGAAGACGAACGCGAGATTGCCGAAACATTAGAGGAAATTTCGAGCGGTGAATCGTTCTGGCGAAAGAATTAAAAATGCAGAATTAAAAGGACGTATTTCAATTTTGCATTTTATATTTTGAATTTTTAATTCTTACTTTATGGCTAAATCAATCAATCGTTATTTTCAATTTCTCGCCTCTTCAAAAGAAGTGCGACCGTCGGGCAGGCTTTGGTATCCGTCGGCGGACGTTTATCAAACGCCGGACGGCTGGCTCGTCAAAGTCGAGTTGGCGGGCGTTTCGGTTGAAGACATCGAACTTGATATTCAGGGCAACCAGCTTTACATCGCAGGCTGTCGGCGCGACAAAATGTGCGCCGCCGTCGGAATGACTTATCATCAAATGGAAATCACTTACAGCCGTTTTGAAAAAACGCTGAAATTTCCTGACGCGATTGACGGCGCGAAAATCGAGCATAATTTCGATAACGGTTTGCTGATTATTCATTTGAGGAAAGCAGAACGGACAAAGGCTGATGTTTCAATAACATCTAAGTAAAACTTAAATTATATGGCAGAAAATATAGAAAACACACAAACGAACGCGCCGAAACAATTTGAAATCGCGGTGTTGCCTTTGCAGAATACGACTTTATTTCCCGAAACGGTCGTGCCGCTGTCGGTCGGGCGCGAGCGTTCGGTCAAGGCGGTCGAGTTCGCGCTCTCGACCGAAGAGAAACTTATCTGCTGCATCACTCTGAAAAATCAGGACGTGACCGGACAAGAGGCTAAGCCGGTTGACCTTTACGAAGTCGGAACAATCGTCAACATTAAACGAATGATGCGCGCCGACGGCTCGATGCAGTTGATTGTGCAGGGCGTTGACCGCGTGAAAGTTTTGAATTGGGCGCAGGAACAGCCATTTATCAAAGCGAAGGTCGAGGAAATGCCCGATTTGACCGTTGCCGATATTGAAAACGTCGAGGCGCTAAAGCGCAACATTCAGGGTTTGGTGCAGGAAGCGCTGGCGATGCTGCCGCAAGTTCCGCCGGAAATTCGGATGGCGGTTACCTCGCAGACTAACCCGGTTCAGCTTTCTTATTTTCTCGCATCGGTGCTTGATTTGGGCGTGGAAACCGAACAAAAAATGCTTGAAGCGGCGACGACTGATGACCTTTTGACATTGACGCACGCAGCTCTCGCTAAAGAAGTCGAGATTATGCAGATTCGCTCGAAGATTGCGACCGACGCACAGGGCGAGATGGATAAGGCGCAGCGCGATTACGTTCTTCGTCAACAGATGAAGGCGATTCAGAAGGAACTCGGCGAAGACGAAACGGGCGAAAAAGCGGAAGCCGCGCAGCTTCGGGAACGCTTAGACCAGGCTGATTTGCCCGAAGAAGTTCGCAAGGAAGCCGAACGCGAATTGCGTCGAATGGAACAACTGCCGCAAGCCGCGCCTGATTATCACGTTATCCGAACTTATCTCGAATACGTTTTGGATTTGCCGTGGAAACAGTCAAGCGAGGAAAAGCTGGATTTGAACGAAGCGGCGAAAATTCTCGACGAAGACCATTACGGTTTGGAAGACGTAAAAGAGAGAATTTTAGAATCGTTGGCGGTTGTAAAATTACGTCCCGATTCAAAAAGTCCGATTATTCTTTTTGTCGGACCGCCGGGCGTTGGCAAAACATCTTTGGGGCGTTCGATTGCCCGCGCTTTAGGCAGAGAATTTGAAAGAATGAGTTTAGGCGGAATGCGCGATGAAGCCGAATTGCGCGGTCATCGGCGAACTTATGTCGGCGCGATGCCGGGCAGAATTATTCAAGCCTTACGGCGCGTCGGCGTGAATAATCCGGTGATGATGCTCGACGAAATTGACAAGCTCGGCAACGATTATCGCGGCGATCCGGCTTCGGCACTTTTAGAGATTTTAGACCCGCAGCAGAATTTTTCGTTCCGCGACCATTATCTGGATTTGCCGTTCGATTTATCGAAAGTTTTCTTTATCGCGACGGCGAATCAACTCGCGCCGATTCCGCTTCCTTTGCGCGACAGAATGGAAATCATTCAGCTCGCCGGATATTCCGACGCGGAAAAATTGAACATCGCGCGGCAGTATTTGATTCCGCGCCAGATTAAGGAAAACGGTTTGACTGAGGAGCAGATTGAAATCACGGACGACACAATCAATCTTTTGACGGCGCGTTACACACGCGAAGCAGGAGTCCGACAATTAGAGAGAACGGTCGGAAATTTAGTCAGAAAAGTCGCGCTCAAAGTCGCGCAAGGCACGACCGAAAAAATCACTATTACCGCCGCCGATGTGAAAGGCTATCTCGGCGCGGCACGTTTTTATCCTGAAGAAGCACGCGCCGAATTGCCGACCGGAGTTGCAACGGGAATGGCTTGGACGGAAATGGGCGGCGAAGTTCTGTTCATCGAAGCGACCGCGCTGCCCGGCAACGGCGGCGGTTTGACGTTGACCGGACAACTCGGCGAAGTGATGAAGGAGTCGGCAATGGCGGCGCGTTCATATTTGTGGTCGCACGCTTCGGAGTTCGGCATTGACGCGAGCGCGATAAAAGGCAACGGCGTTCATTTGCACGTTCCGGCAGGCGCGATTCCGAAAGACGGTCCGAGCGCGGGCGTAACGATGGCTTCGGCTCTTGCTTCGCTTTATACCGGGCGAAAGGTGAGAAACGACACGGCAATGACGGGCGAAATAACTTTGTCGGGCTTGGTCTTTCCGGTCGGCGGAATTAAGGAAAAAGTTTTGGCGGCGCACCGCGCCGGAATTAGGCGGATAATTTTGCCGGAACGCAACGAAGCCGACACGGAAGATATTCCTGAAGATGTGCGCCGCGAACTTGAAATTATTCCGGCAAAGCGCGTCAGCGATGTTTTGAGCGCGGCTCTCGAATCGGAGGTTACGCAACCGCTGCTGATTGAAAATTACGATGGTGCAGGTCGTAATGTGAGCGGCAATGATACAAGCACGAGCGAGCCGTTGATTGCCAAGGAAAGCTAGAGTAAGCAGATAAAATCTTGGCGGAAGACAATCATTTTTCGGACGGTATCTTCCGCCGATTTTTATTTTTCCGCGTCCGCGCAACTTTTTTTCAAAAAAAATCATTTTTCAGTAGCGTATTTGCTGAAATTCGTTGTAACCTTAATAGTTTAGTGCGCGTCGTGAATTCTCTTCTCTTAAGCCGCTACTCGCGTTTCCCCGAATTGAAGATTTTTGGGAGCAGTTTTCCCGACCCGCCGAGTTTTGTAAAATTTAATTTTAATATAAAAATCTTTTAAAAATGGCATTTAAATCATTATTTAGTTTATTTTCAAGCGATTTGGCGATTGACCTCGGCACGGCGAACACGCTCGTTTACGCGAAAGGTCGCGGCATCGTTGTTTCTGAACCTTCTATCGTCGCCATCAACAAAGTTACCAATCAAGTCGAAGCCGTCGGGCGCGACGCGAAAGAAATGCTCGGTAGGACACCCGGCAACATCGTCGCCATTCGCCCGATGAAGGACGGCGTGATTGCGAATTTTGAGGTGACGGAAAAAATGCTGCAGCATTTTATTCGCAAAGCGCACAATGGAAAATCTTGGGTGCGTCCGCGCGTCGTTATCGGAATTCCGTCAGAAATCACGCAGGTCGAACGCCGCGCCGTCGAAGATTCGGCGTATCGAGCGAAAGCGAGCGAAGTTTATCTGGTTGAAGAAGCAATGGCGGCGGCAATCGGCGCGGGTCTGCCGATTACCGAACCGCACGGCAATATGGTCGTTGACATCGGCGGCGGCACGACCGACATTGCGGTTATTTCTTTGTCGGGAATTGTTTATTCACGCGCCGTGCGCGTCGCCGGAAACGAGATGGACGAAGCGATTACGCAATTTATTAAACGCAAATACAATCTGCTTATCGGCGAGCGAACAGCCGAAGCGATTAAAATCGCTTTGGGTTCGGCGTTTCCGCTTGAAGAACCGCTTTCGATGGAAGTTCGCGGGCGCAATCTTATTGAAGGAATTCCGAAGACGATTACGATTTCCGACGAAGAAATCCGCGAAGCACTTTCCGATTCGGTAGCGACGATTATTAACGCCGTGCGCGTTGCGCTTGAAAGAACGCCGCCGGAACTTTCCGCCGATATTGTCGAACGCGGCATCGTCTTGACCGGCGGCGGCGCGCTGCTGAAAAATCTCGATAAGCGTTTGATGATCGAAACCGGCTTGCCCGTCGTCATCTCCGACGACCCTTTATCGAGTGTGGTCTTAGGTACAGGCAAAATGCTCTCGGACTTTGAACTTTTAAAGCGCGTCAAATGGGACAATACGATGATGACGGGAGGTTAAAGAGGGATGAGGGCAGAGGAATGAGGGATGAATAAAACGAAAATTGAGGCGGTTTTAAATTCATCCCTCATCCCTCTGCCCTCATTCCTCAATCCGCTGTGGTTGAGCGAAGTCAGAAAGAAGTTTGGAAGATAACGCCGTGGGTGATGTTGCTGCTGCTGCTTTGCAATTTTGTATTAATGGCGGTTGACGCGCGTGAGGCGAATTCGCAGCAGCGCGTCATTCGCGTTTGGTCGCAGACTGCTGCCGATTTCGTGCAGTCGCCCGTCACGTTTGTCAGTTCCGCCGTGACGAATTATTTTTCTTCAATCTCCTCAATGCGGACGGCGCAGAGCGAGAACGACATTCTCAAACAGCGCGTTCAGGAACTCGAAGTCGAAGTTCAAAACGCGAAGAGTTTAACGGCTGAAAACGAGCGTTTAAGCTCTCTACTCGAATTAAAAAAAGAAATTGACTATAAATTTTTGCCCGCGCGGATCATCGGACGTGATACATCTGCGTGGTTCGATTCTTCAATCATCAATCGCGGCAGTCTCGACGGAGTGAAATTAAATATGCCGGTCGTGACCAATGGCGGTTTGGTCGGCAGAATTACGATGGTCAGCCCTTTGACGGCGCAGGTCGCTTTGATTACAAAAGACAAATCAGGTTTGGGCGCGGTCGTCGGCGCGCTTGGAATGTCAAACGCGCTCGGCGTGGTGAGCGGAACGGGGAAAAAGGAAATTTTGGAAATGGGCTATGTGCCGGGTAACGTCGAGGTCAAAGTCGGCGAGAGCGTTTATACGACCGGACAAGACGGAATTTATCCGGCGGGCTTGAAGTTGGGCGAAGTCGTGGAAGTCCACGCCAATTCAGCATCCGAAGCGTTGAAGATTTTCATTCAGCCGAGCGCGAAGCTCGCCGCGATGCAGGAAGTCGCCGTCTTAATATACGACCCGCCGCCGCGCCCGGAGTTTGATAAATCCTTGCCGAATGCGGCGAAGAAAAAGTAAAGAGGTATAGAGAAGTTGAGGAAAAAGATAAGCGGGTTATGTATTTTTTAAGTTATTTTCTGCTCCGCACCTATTCTTCTCAATGATATGGAACAGGTCAAAATCACAATCGCGCTCGTCGTCGCCGTTCTGCTGCAATGGACGCTGCGTAACGTCTATGAGCCGCTCGCGTTTGTTGATTTCCCGCTGATTATTGTCGTTTATGCCGCGCTGCGGGGCAGTTCAATCAGGGCGTTGTTTTACGGTACGGCGGCTGGTTTGGCGGTTGACGCTTTGAGCGGCGGACTTTTGGGCGCGAATGGCTTCTCGAAAACCCTGATTGCTTTTATCGTTTCCGAAATTGTTCGGCGGGTCTATGTGGACAACCTTCTTCTCAGAATTCCAGTCATAGCAGGTGCGTGTTTATTGGATGATTTGGTTTATTACGGAATGCACCGGCTTCTCGGTCAAGAGCCGACCGGACAGTTTGTGACGACGCTCGCTTACACGCTTATCGGCACGACTATCGCGGGGACGATAATTTACTTGCTTTTAGACAGTTTCTTCGCGGAAAATGTAAGAAACAAAAGGCGCGAAGTGTTCACGCCGCGCCGCCAGACGCGCCGCCGCAACCCGATCAGATTGGGCGGGAAAAGATAATCTCGGATTCGAAACGATTGTTTGAATTGATTCGACGAGCGTATGAAGGTTTTCGAGGCAAAACAGTTTCCCAGCCTCGAAAATGATTTATCAGGCTTGCACAAAAGTTTTTCAGCGTTGAAAAAACCTTGCGCGAAACGGTAAAAGTCGTATTTATTAAGAAAAATGAAACTCAACGACCAGGCGCAGAATTTGGGTATGCGAGTCGGCACGATTCAGGTCATCGGCTTTGTTTTGCTGGCGATTCTCGGTGTGCGGCTCTATTATTTGCAGCTTGTTAAAGGCGACTATTACAGTGATAAAGCGGAAAATCAGCGTATTCGACTAATTCCGATTCCTGCGCCGCGCGGAGCGATCTTCGACCGCAACGGCAAATTGCTGGTTGATTCACGCCCGACTTACAACATTACTTTATCTAATGAACCGATTAAGAAGATTGATGTAACTGAGCGGCTCGAAGATTACGCGGGCGGTTTGAATGTTGACCGGCAGTATCTGGTCGAGCGCATCAATTTGATCAGAAAACAGCCGGGTTTTGAAACGATGGTGCTGAAGGAAAACGCCACGATTCAGGACATCACCTGGGTCGAAGCGCACAGCGAAGAATATCCTGAACTGCGTGTTGAACTGCAACCGCAGCGATTTTATCCGCTCGGCACGACGCTGGCGCACGTTCTCGGTTACGTCGGCGAAATCAGTCCGAAACAACTCGAAAAACCTGAAGCGATTGAAAAAGGTTTTCGTCCCGGCGACATTATCGGCAAGGGCGGATTGGAGCAATCTTACGACGAGTTTTTGCGCGGCAAACCCGGTTACAGAAAAGTAATGGTTGATTCGCGCGGGCGCATCCAAAGCGAACTCGAAATCGTCCAGCCGCAAGCCGGACAGGATTTAATTTCGACAATTGATTTAGATTTGCAGCTTGCGGCGGAAGAACAACTGGCGAATTCGGTAACCAAACGCGGCACGATTGTGGCGATGGACCCAAACAATGGCGAAGTTTTAGTAATGGCGAGCGCGCCGTCGTTTGACCCGAACGCTTTTGTCACGCGCATCGCCACGCCCGAAGGTCGCAAAGAAATCGCCGGTTATTACACGAACGAAGAACGTCCGCTGCTCAACCGCGCGATTCAGGGACGCTATCATCCCGGCTCGACCTGGAAAATTCCCGAATCAATCGGCGCGCTCCAGCAGGGCGCGATAACGGTCGCTAATTCCAATGTCGCGTGCGGCGGCGGAATCACCATCGGCAACAAATTTACGCGCTGTATGGGCAGTCACGGCTCGCCGCCCTTGAGCTACGCGATTACCAAATCGTGCGACGGATATTATTATCGCCTTGCGCTCAAAATGAAAATCGAAGGCTTAATCGAAATGATTGAGGAATTCGAGTTCGATAAGCGTTCGGGCATTGATTTGCCGAACGAAAAAATCAGCCAAACGCCGAAATCGTGGATGCCAAACATTATCAAACGCGAGGGAAAATGGAGCGATATCCGTACGGTTTATGCGTCAATCGGGCAGGATACGGTTGTCGTTACGCCGATTTCGATGCTCCGCGCCGTGTCGGTCGTCGGCATGCAGGGGAAAATGTTTGTGCCGCATCTGCTTAAGGAATTCAAAGCCATCAGCGCGGTCAACAAGGAAGGAGATCCAAGTTATGTCCCGGCAAAATCGAGTTTCGGCTTCAATCGTCCCGAACCGAAAATTATCAAAATGACGCCCGAACAAAATAAAGTTGTGCTTGACGGAATGTGGGGCGTAGTCAATGCGGGCGGAACTGCTGGACGTTTGAAACTCGAAAATTTTGAAATTGCCGGAAAAACAGGTACGGCGCAAAACTCTTCGCTGGGTTCGGGCGGCGCACAAGATCACGCTTGGTTCGTCAGTTTCGCTCCTGCTTATAAACCGGAAATCGCCGTTATCGGTTTGATCGAAAATTCCGGCTTCGGCGGCAGCCACGCCGGACCCGCAGTGCGCGGCGTTTATGATGCCTATCTTTTGAAGAATCATCGGGATTTAGTGAACAGAAAGGAAATAGCTAAAAGGTGAATTTCTAATTACAAATTAAAATCTACAATTAGAATTTAGAAATTCATTATTGATTTATGGTTGCGGTTCTTGAAAAACGTAATTTGAGAGATTTCGATTGGCTGACGGCTGTCCTGGCAGTCGCTATCGTTTTGTTCGGCGTGTGGCAGATTTACAACGCGACGCCGACGGAAACTTACTGGTCGAAGCAGATTGTCGGGTTGTTTATCGCGCTCTTCGCGCTCGGCGTGATCGCGGCGATGGATTATCGCCGCGTGATTGACGCCGCGCCGGTTTTTTACGGGTTGGGTTTGGTTCTGCTCGCGCTCGTTTTAGTTCCGGGCTTAGGCGTAAAGGTCAACGGGCAGCAGGCTTGGTTAAAGCTGCCTATCATCGGGCAATTTCAGCCGTCGGAGTTTGTCAAAATTCCGACCATTTTGATGTTGGCGAAATATTTCGGCGCGCGGAAGTTAGGCTCATTACAGTTAAAAGAGATACTTATCGGCGGCTTGATTTTAGCCGCGCCCGTTGGTCTGATTATGTTAGAGCCGGACGCGGGACAGGCAATGACGTATTTTCCGATTCTCGCCACGATTCTTTTTCTGTCGGCAATTAAAGTCCGCTATATTATTTTAATTATTGCGGCGGGCTTGCTTTTGATGCCGCTCGCTTATTATGTCGGCGTGCAGACGGGAAAAATCAAAGACTATCAGCAGCAGCGCATAAATGTTATTCTCGACCCGGAAAATGCCGACCCGCGCGGTTACGGCTATCATACCGTGCAATCAATGATTACAGTTGGTAAAGGCGGTTTGTCGGGCATCAAAGGCGACCTGGAAACTTCGCAGGCGAAACTGAAATTTTTGCCTGAACCGCAAACCGATTTTATTTTTGCGGTGACGGCGGAAAACACAGGCTTTATCGGCTGCATCTCATTATTGCTGGCTTACGCGATGCTTTTGTCCCGATTGATTGCCGGCGCGCGGCAGGCTCCTGACCGCGCCGGAATGCTGGTGATTATGGCGATTGTCGGCTCTTTGACGTTCCAGATTTTTATCAATGTCGGAATGGCTTTAGGTTTTCTGCCCGTCATCGGCGTTCCGTTGCCGCTGATGAGCGCGGGACTTTCGGCAGTGCTGACGACATTTACGGCGATTGGTTTTGTGATTAGTGTTAAAATGAGAAGGTTCGTTAATTAAGTAATTTCAATGCTTCGTTTTGGCAAATCCGTATATGGATAAGGCAAAATAAAATTTATTTGAGCGAAAAACGAATACGGATAGGACAAATCCGAATATGGATTTGCCAAAAATGAATGTGGATAGGACTTATCTACATTCGGATAAGCGAAAAATGAATACGGATTTGCCTTATCCACATTCGGATAAGTAAGAAATGAACATAGTTTTGCCTTATCCGTATTCAGATTAGTGAAAAATGTGTTCATTTTGGGCAAATCCATATTCGGATTTGCTGAATTAAAGTGTCTAAAAGCAGCTTTAATTCCAAAAATTAAGCATTTAAGGTAAGAGTTATGAAAAGAATTGATACCAAAGAAGTCGAATCAGTCGCCCCGAAGAAAAATAGGTTTTGGGGCTTCGTCTGGTTTCCCGTCGCGCTGCTGCTCGCGCTGTCGGCGGGCGCGCTGACCGGCGTTCTGGGTTCTTATTATTTAAATAATTCGCGGCACACGATGGAAGTTTCCGCGCTCGCCACTTATCGCCCGCCGCAGGTGACGACGATTTACGCCGACGACGGCGAAACGATTTTGGCGGAGTTTGCGATTGAAAAACGCATCCCGATTAAGGAAGCAGATATTCCAAAGAACGTCGAGGACGCGCTGATTGCCGTCGAGGATTATCGGTTTTACAACCACATCGGCATTGACCCGTATCGCATCGCCGGCGTCGTTTATAAAAATTTCACGACCGGCTCGACCGAAGGCGGTTCGACTATCACGCAGCAGTTGGCAAAAAATCTTTTTCTCTACAAAGACCAAACTTACACGCGCAAAGTCAACGAATGGGCGGTCGCGCTGCAAATCGAGCGGCTTTATACGAAGCGGCAGATTCTCGAAATGTATATGAACTACGTTTTCCTCGGCGCGGGTTCGTATGGCTTTGAAGCGGGCGCGCGAACGTATTTCGGAAAATCGTTAAAAGAATTGAGTTTGGAAGAAGCCGCTCTGCTGGCGGCGATTCCGAAATCGCCCGAATACTCGCCGACGCGCAATCGCCAAAAAGCCAGAGAGCGGCGCGACATCGTGCTTGACCAGATGCGAAAGTATTATCCCGAAACTTATTCGCAAGCCGACATCAACGCCGCGAAAGCCAAAGAAATAAAATTAGCGGACACGGCTTATTATCAATCGCTGCCGAAATCAACCGCTTGGGATTATCCGGTCGAAGAAGTCCGCAAATATCTCGAAGAAAAATATACGACGCGCGTCGCGCAGGGCGGCTTAAAGGTTTATACGACCATCAACGTCGAAGCCCAAAAACTGGCGACCAAAGCCATCCGCGAAGGTTTGCGCAGGTATGACGCAGGACGCGCCTGGCGTTCGGATTATCAAAACATTTTGCTCGACGAAAACGAGCAGCAGATGACGGACGCAAAGGAAATCGAGCGCAAATTAAACGCCTTCAAACACGCCGATTGGTATGGCGACGAATACGAGAAGGGCGAGTTCATTAAAGGCTTGGTCACAAATGTTAATCCGGCGAGAGATGAAGTCACCGTTCGCTTCGGAAAATATACGGCAAACGTCACTGCCAAGGAAATGGGCAAAAGCGGCAAGCGTCCGAAAGATGAATTAAAGGTCGGATTTCTGGCGGAGTTTGAAGTCAAGGAAGTCAACGAAGAAAACCAAACTCTGCAAGTTTCGCTGACGCAGGTGCCGGAAGTTCAAGCCTCGATTGTCTGCGAAAACGTCAAAAACGGCGAAATCGTGGCGATGGTCGGCGGTTATGATTTTCACACGAGCAAATTTAACAACGCGACGCAGGGTTTACGACAAACCGGCTCGGCTTACAAACCGTTTATTTACACGGCTGCGGTCGAATGGGGAATGACGCCCGACACGATGGTCAGCGGCGCGCCGATAAAACGCGGCGGCTGGATGCCGCACAACTACGACGGCTCGTTAAGTCACGGCAATGTGCCAATGAAAATCGCGCTCGCCAAATCTCTGAATATCGCAGCGGTTCATCTGCTCGACCAGGTTGGCGTTCAGACCGGCGCGCAAATGGTGCGGCGTTTCGGCATCACCAATCCGATGGCTCCGAGTTTGCCGTCCGCGCTCGGCGCATCCGAAGCGTCGCTTTTGGAAATGACGGCGGCTTATGCTTCGTTTCCGAATAAAGGCATTCGCGTCGAGCCGCATTTGATTCGGAAAGTCTATAGCCGCGACGGAAGTTTATTGGAAGAATTCAAAGGCACGACTTCGCGCGTGACGAGCGAATACGTTGCCGGAACAATGGTCGAGATGATGCAGGGCGTCACGCGCGGCGGCGGAACTGCGCCGGGCGCGAGCGCGGTCGGTCATCCGGTCGCGGGCAAAACCGGCACGGTCAACGACCAGACGGACGTTTGGTTTGTCGGCTACACGGCGGGTTATTCGACCGGCGTTTGGATGGGAAATCCGCTGCGTAAAGAATCGCTCGGCAGGGGAATGACTGGCGGACACGGCGCTCTGCCGTATTGGAATGCGTTTATGATTCCGTTTATGAAGGGCAAGCCGAAGGAACAATTCTTCAAAACGCCGCCGATTCCTTCTGACATAAAATCGCTTGCGGAGCAGCGCAAACGCGAAGAGCAGGAAAAGTTAGAGAACGCTGACGAAACGGGTCGAAATTTGGGAGTGTCTTTCAATACCGGCTCTAAAACGCGCAGTAAATCGGCTGACAGTTTGATAACGGGCGGCGAAGACTCGGTGGCAACTCCGACTGAGCCGACGGCGGGCGACGCAACTAAGCCGGTCGAATCAGCTAAACCGCCGGTTAAAGATGACCCGCCGAAACCGGCAGCGATAAATCCGTCGCGCCCGAAACCCGATTCGCAGCCTTCGACACCAGCGTCCGAAGGCACCAAGCGAAAAGGTAAGAAAGGCGACGGAGAGAATTAAAGGTAAAAGTAAAAAGGCAAAAGTAAAAGAGCCGTCAATTAAATTTTTTAATTGACGGCTCTTTGCCTTAAAGTTAGAAAATCCGCTTGTGTCTGTATTTATCCGGTTTTCAAAGGCACGAACTGCGGAGCATTTTTAATTTCCGCTAAAAAATTTCCCCAGATAAAACGGCAGCATTTTACGCCACCAATCCCAATCGTGCTTTACGTCTTTGCCCCACAACTCTAGCAAATGCGGTATTCCTTTCTGGTGCAGAACGCCGGAGAATTGCTGGCTGCGTTCCGGTGCTTCAAACGCGCCCTGCCCGGTGACGATAACAATTGAATCCGCCTTTTGCAGCAGCGGCAAATGATAATCGTCGTTCAGATTGCCGACATATTGAATCGGATTGTTGAAATAAACATTATCGTCGTAATAATTTTTGAGATACGAGCGAACGTCGTAACTGCCGCTCATTGCAATCGTGCCGCGAAATTGATCGGGGTGTTTGAAGTAACAATTCGCTGCCAGAAACGCGCCTAAACTCGCGCCGGTTGTCAGCGGTTTCGCGTCCTGCCCGCATTCATCGCGAATCAGCGGCATCACTTCTTCGGTAATATAGCGGTCATAACGGCTGAGCAGTTCCGCCTTCCATTGCGGCGAAGCCTGTTCGTTTAACAGACTGTAACGGTTAACCGAATTTATCGAATAAGCGCGAAGCAGTCCCGATTCGATAAGCGGCTTTATCGCGTCAACCAGCAAAAAACGCTCGTATTCAAGGTAATCGGCGGCAGCGGTCGGGAACATTAAAAGCGGATAGCCGCGGTCGCCGTAAGCCACGAGCGGCATATCCATTCCGAGATTATGACTGAACCAGGATGTCGTATCACGTCGCATAAAATTTTCACTCCGTAAAGAATTTATTAAAAAACTTCGATTATGTGAGGTTAAAAGAAACGGGGCGCAAGTTCAAGTTTAGAGGTTAAAAGACGAAATTTGACTGCTCAAACTGATTTGAGCGCTGCTCGAACGCATAAAATCGCCGCTCCGGTGCGTTTGAGCGGCGCTACAATGCACTTGAGCGGCGCTCAAACGCATATAATCTTCGCTCTAAAATCAGAAACCCGCGCGTGAGCAAGGGTGGAAAAGCTAACCAAAT
>CBDUBY010000057.1:0-18464 GCA_965365505.1 uncultured Pyrinomonadaceae bacterium
GGTTCGCTGCGGCAGGCGTTGGCGAATGCCGATACGACCAGCGCGGCGGATACGATTGCCTTTAACATTCCCGGCGGCGGCGTACATACCATCACGCCTTTATCCTTTCTGTTTATTGAATACTCATTAACGATTGACGGCACTACGCAGCCAGGTTATGCCGGAGTTCCGCTTATCGAGATAAATGCCGTCAACAATACCTACGGCTTAGAATTTAACAACACGGGTTTGAACGAATCAAGGACTTACATTGTCAGAAGTCTGATTATCAACCGCGCTTCCGATGACGGAATACACATGGAAAGCAACGGGACTTTTGAATTTCTTGCCGCCACAATTACCGGCTGTTACATCGGGACAAATTCGTCCGGCACAGCCGATTTAGGCAATGGCGGTGACGGTATCGAAATTTCCGCTTCGAATGGCGGAACAGTCATTGGCGGAACAGCCCTCGGTCAAAGAAATGTTATTTCCGGTAATGGCGGCGACGGTATTAAGTCAAGAGTCACTGATACTATGGAAATTTATAACAATTATATCGGCACAAATGCCGCCGGCACGGGCGATTTGGGCAACACGGGAAATGGAATCCATTCGATAGTCGGAACTGTAATTATCGGCGGAACATCGGGCAGCGGAGTCAATCGCGGTAATGTTATTTCCGGCAACAACGCCAACGGAATTTTTCTCGAAGGGCTTTCGGCAACCGTGCAGCGCAATCTCGTCGGCACAAACGCCGCCGGCACGGGCGATTTGGGCAATTCGCAAAACGGTATTCTCATTGACGACGACAGCGACAATCTAATCGGCTCTTCAACCAGCTCGCTCGACGGCAATACTATTTCCGGCAACGGCGGCGATGTCAATAACGGCAACGGCATCAAACTGTTGGGCGGCTCTGACGGAAATCAGATTTTCGGCAACCGCATCGGGACGAATTCGGCGGGAACGGCAGTTCTGCAAAACGACAGCGACGGCATCGAAATCATTAATTCCAAAGAAAATCAAATCGGACTGGCGGGCAGCAGCGCGGCGCGAAACACCATTGCGGGCAATAACTTCCACGGCATCGTTTTAAGCGGCTCAAGCTCAATCGGCAATCTTATTCAAAACAATTTTATCGGAACAAATTCAAGCGGGACGAATTTGGGCAACGGCGGCGACGGAATTATTATCACGTCCGCTTTGATAATAACCGACGGATTGAACGTTATCGGTGGATCGGCGGCGAATGCGGGCAACACGATTGCCTTTAACGACAACGCGCACGGCGTAAATATCGCCACCATTTCCTCGCGCAACCGCGTTCAAAATAACACGATTCATTCAAACCTTGGCAGCGGCGTGACCGTCAGTTCGTCCGGTTCGACCGGCAACACGATTCGGCAAAACACGCTTTATTCCAACCAAGCCGGTCTCGGCATCAATCTCGGCGGGAGCGGCGTAGCATTAAACGATTTGAATGACGCTGACACGGGCGCGAACGATCTGCAAAATTTTCCGGTTTTGCAAAACGCCAATCCGACGCGCATCGTCGGAACTTTGAACAGCCTCGCCAATCAAACTTTCACGCTCGATTTTTACCGCGTTGACTCGTGCGACTCGAGCGGCAACGGCGAAGGGCGTTATTATCTCGCCTCGACTAATGTGACGACTGTCGGCAACAACGCCGCTTTTAATTTCGCCTTTGCAGGCTTGACCATCGGGCAAATCGTGACCGCGACGGCGACCGACTTGAGCGGCAACACTTCGGAATTTTCGCAGTGCCTGACTGTCACGCCCGAAACCGGCGATTTTAGATTTTTGCCGTCAAATTACAACGTCAACGAGAGTGTCGCGTCGGCGACGATTACGGTCAACCGCACCGGCGGCACGGGCGGCACAATCACGGTTGATTACGCGACGACAGACAACACGGCAATCGCCGGAGCAGATTATACGGCGACGAGTGGAACTCTGACCTTTTTGGACGGCGAAACCTCGAAAATCTTTTCCGTTCCGATTAACAACGACGCGACGGACGAGCCGGACGAAAGTTTCGACATCGCGCTGTCCAATCCGACCGGCGGCGCATTGCTTGTCAATCCATCAACGGGAACGGTGACAATCACCGACAACGACAATCCGCCGACCGTTTCCATCACCGACGTTTCGCAGGTTGAAGGCAATTCGGGAACGACGAATTTCGTTTTCACCGTCAATCTTTCCGCCGCGAGCGGCTTTGACGTTTCCGTTGATTATGCGACGGCAAACAACACGGCGACTGCCGGAATTGATTACACGGCAACAAGCGGCACAATCAATTTTTCATCGGCTCTCGCCGAAACGAGCAAAACCGTTGTCGTCACGGTCAACGGGGATTTGGTCGTCGAATTGAACGAAACCTTCTTCGTCAATTTATCGAATCCGGTCAACGCGACCCTTGCCGACGCGCAGGGAATTGGCACAATTACGGACGACGACAATCCGGGCAATCTGCAATTCGAGCAGTCAGTCTATTCCGGCGCGGAAGGCACGCAAGTTTTCGTCATCGTCACGCGGACGAACGGAACTGCCGGAACCATTTCGATTAACTACGCGACCGGCGGCGGCGATGCAACGCCGAATGTTGACTACACGCCTGCGTCGGGAACATTGATTTTCGGGGACGGCGAAATTTCTAAAGATTTTAGGGTGGACATTTTGCCGGATTCAGAGAGTGAGTTGTTGGAAACTTTTAATATCGTCCTGAGTAATCCGATTGGCGGCGCGACGCTCGGCTCGCCTTCGACCGCGACGGTCTATATCGCTTCGCCGACGGCGGCGGCGGTTTCCGTCGGCGGGCGCGTTTCGGCAGCAAACGGGCGCGGCGTGGCAAATGCGTTTGTAACTATGACTGACCAAAGCGGCGCGACGCGCACGACGACGACAAATCCGTTTGGCTATTTTCGTTTCAACAACGTGCAATCTGGCGCGACCTACGTTTTCAC
The DNA here is from genome assembly GCA_965365505.1 of uncultured Pyrinomonadaceae bacterium. Taxonomy (GTDB): domain Bacteria; phylum Acidobacteriota; class Blastocatellia; order Pyrinomonadales; family Pyrinomonadaceae. The sequence continues at coordinate 2,970 of CBDUBY010000057.1, forward strand.
GGTCAGCCACAAGCGTCATCAATTCGCCGTGAGGGTTTTGACGGTTAGCGAAGACATTAGCGAACTGGATTTTACGGCTGAGAATTGATTTTAGAAATCGAAAGGTGTTCAAACAAAAGAAAGCCGCTCAAAAATATCGGGCGGCTTTCCGAAATTATTGGTTTGCGGCGCGATTAGGCACAACGAAAATGGATTGTTTAAGAGCCTTTGTTTTTAGATTTCTCTTTTTCGTCCTTTTCCTTGCGCTTCTTAATTTCCTTTGGCGATTCGCGTTTGACTTTGGCGGAGGCTTCGATTATCTGACTGCAATACTCAATCGCGCCGAGAATCGCGCCTTTTTCTTTTTCGTCATTGGATTTATCGAGCTGCGATTTTAACTGCGGCAAAAATTTGTTCGCGCCGTCGGCGAGAATGTGAACGGCAGACGGGAAAAAATCACTTGTCATATCGCGGGCGGCAACATCGTCAATTTTGCTGATGGCTTCGTCCAGCAGTTTTTCGATGTCAGACAAAAGCTGCTGGCGCGTTCCGGTCGGTAATTCGCCCCATTTTTCCGCATCTTTTTCGATTTGTTTGCTTTGAGTCGTATCGTTATTTAAAGCCAGAAAACGGCGGTCAATCGCTTTGACGAAAATATTCATTCGCTCGTCAATCTGCTGCGCTTCGCGGACGAGTTCGACTTCCATCTCGGTCAAATGATCGCGCCGCTGCGCTTCGGCGGTGAACACCGAAAAGCAAACGCTCAGCAGTAAAATCACTATCGAGAAAAATTTATTGCGATTAAACATAAAATTGAAATTATCCTTTTTTCTTATCCGGCACGACCGTATCGTCGAAAAGCGGTTCGACGGCTTTACTGCGCGATTCGCGAATGTTTTTGACTAAATTTCTGACGTAAAGCTCGTATTTAATCGGCAAATCGCGGCGAATCAATTCGAGCCGCGTGATGTATTTTCGCAGACTCAATTCGATGCGTTTGAAATTGCTCAAAATTTTACCGCTGTTGTTATTCTTTTCGTTCAGAAAATTTATCGTGTTTTCCACGAGCGCGTGAAAACTGCCGAGTTCGACAAACATTTCCGCGAATTGTTCTTTCGTGTCAAATTCTTCGGCTTTCAGAAGCCGCACTTCCATTAATTCGAGAGCTAATTTCGTGCGCTCTTTAATATCGGAAGCCGAATCGAGCTGCGATTTTTCCGTTTTGGAAAGAATTTTGAGCGGCGGCGGCGCGGTTTCGTAAGACGGCTGTTCGGGCTGCGCGGAAACAGTCGTCAGCAGACAGGCGGAAAGCAGTAGAAAAGTTGCGATGCGGAAATGCTTCAATCTCTGTCTAAGAAAATTCATTTCGACGGCGATTTGCCAACTGCTTAACTGCTTCATTACTTCCTTCCTTTCTTTTGTTTAATTTGCTTTTGCAAACCCGGCAGACGCAAATTAACCTTCTCGATTTCGAGTTTGTCGGAGGTCGCATCGGCGAGTTTGAGAAACTGTTGATAATTTGCCATCGCGTCCAAGTATTCTGACAAATTATCGTGCGCGATGGCAAGAAAATAATAGGCGACCGCCAAATTCGGCTGCTTTTCGGTCAGCCATTGATATTCGGTTTTCGCTTCGTCGTATCTTTTCAATTGAAAAAGCGCGGTCGCCAGATTCGCGTGCGCCGTATAATTGTCCGGGGCAACTTGCAGAATTTTTCGGAAAATTGTTAAGGCGTTTTCGTATTGCTTCGCCTGCACGAGCGCCGCGCCGAAACCAACGGCGTGGTTTATGTTGTCCGGCTCGGCTTCGGCGGCACGACGGCAATAATCTAATGCCTTTGGCGGATTTTCCGTTCGCAGCAAAACGCACAGACGACCGAGAATCGCCGCATTTTTCGGCTCGCCTTCGATTTGCTTTTCCAGTTCGGAAACATTGACCGCGCCGTTCGCCGAGATAGAATTTTTCAAAGCCGCGACTTCCGCTGACGGATTTGGAATCGAATCCAAAACTTTCACGGCTTGGGCGATTTTGCCTTCGGCGGCGAAAATGCGCGCCTGCAAAAATTTGACATCTGCCGAATTCGGCGAAAGCTGAATCAGCATTTTGACGATTTCCGTCGCGCCTGCAAAATCACTTTCGGAAACGGCGATTTCGGCTCGTTCGGTTAATGCGGATTTATTTTTCGGCTCAATCGCCAGCGCGCGATTCAGACTCGTTTTCGCTGCCGCTTTATCGCCGAGGAAACGTTCCAACGCCGCCCGCGAAACCCAGACGGAAACGGTCGGGTTGACTTTAGAAGTCAGAATTTGAAGTTTGGCTAAAAGCTCTTTTAATACGGCGGGCGCGGCTTTTGTTTTCAAACGCAAATCGGTCAGCGCGGCGTAAGCGGGAAAATTATTGTCGTCGAGTTCGACGGCTTTCGTCAAAATCTTCTCGGCTTCTGCATAACGGTTCGTATTGACCAGAATCGAACCTAAACTCGCCATCGGCAGCGTCCAATCGTCGCGCAGTTCGACGGCGCGGCGAAACGCTCGTTCGGCTTCGGCGGTTTTGTCGAGCGACAGCAGCGCGTTGCCGCGTTGATATTCAGCTTCGGGAAATTCGGGCGCGATTTTTAAGGCTGCTTCGTAAAGTTTGAGCGCGGCTGATAAATCGCCTTTTTCGTGCTCGTCCTGCGCTTGGTTGAAAATTTTTATCGCCTCGTCCTGGTCGCTGGTTTCCTCTTCCTGTGCAGCGCCGACCAAAGCGAACGACGAAAGTAAAACAAAAGCGAAAAGCACAGACGATATTTTTTGCGGGCAGACGAGAAAACGCTGCGTTTGATTGAAAAACATTTTGTATTTTATGAAAAGAGAACGCATAAAAATCATAACATTTGACCCGCGAAAAATTTAAGTCGAACGACAAATTTGAGCGACGCCTTTTTTAGTCGAGGCAGTTGCTTTTGCCCGTGACACTAAGATAAGATTTGCAAATTGAGTATTGCTTTCAACTTATGCTCGATAACAAACAATGGCAGAGCCACAAAAAAGCTACGAAATTCCGGCGACGCTCACCGCCGAGGAAAAGGAACAAAACTTACGCGGTTTGATGCGCGAAATGCAGCAGGTGTTGGTCGCCTATTCGGGCGGCGTTGACAGTTCTTACCTGGCGTTGATTGCCGCGCAGGAACTTCAGGAGAAAGCCGTTTGTATCACGGGAATTTCGCCGAGCGTTTCGCAGAAACAACGCGAAGAAGCGAAACAAATTGCCGAAGATTTCAAATTCAATTTTCAAACCATCGAAACCGACGAGTTAGAAAACCCTCAATATCAAGCCAATCCGACGAACCGCTGTTATCACTGCAAAACCGAACTTTACGGCAAACTTCATTTAATCGCCGAGCGTAACAAAATTAAATTTATTTTAGACGGCGCGAACACCGACGATGTGGGCGATTATCGTCCGGGCAGACAAGCGGCGGCGGAGAAGTCAGTGCGAAGTCCTTTAATCGAAGTCGGATTAAGCAAAGCGGAAATCAGAGAGTTAAGTCGAAAACAAAAATTGCCGACGTGGAGCCAGCCGTCGAGTCCGTGCCTTTCGTCGAGAATCGCTTACGGCGTTCCGGTGACAATCGAGAGGCTTTCCAAAGTCGAACGCGGCGAAGAGATTGTCCGGCAGTTCGGATTCCGAGAGTTTCGCGTTCGGGTTCACGACGAACTCGTCAGGCTGGAAATCGCGCCCGGCGAAATGGAGCGGGCTTTGGATTTAAAAATTACGGAAAAACTTGCCGGAAAATTTCGCAAGTTAGGATTTAAATACGTCACGCTCGATTTGCACGGTTATCGAAGCGGCGCGATGAACGAAGTTTTATAGACTGTAAAAAGCAAATGTAAAAACAGGCAGATGAGTGCCTGAATCAATCGGCGAAATTTATTTTTGCTATGTCATAAATAATACGAAAAATTTACGAAAAATTGGAGATGATAACAAAAAATGGCAAATCCGATGGCTGATGATATGCGGCGTTTCAAATCGAGTGATGAAAAAAATCCGTTCGAAGCGATGAGCGAACGCTTCGACCGCGCCGCGCAACTGCTAGGTTTAGACCCTGATTTATACGCGGTGATGCGCGTGCCGAGTCGGGAATTAAAAGTTTATATTCCGGTGCGGATGGACTCCGGTCACATCGAAGTTTTTGAAGGCTTTCGCGTTCAGCACAATTTCGCCAGAGGTCCGGCGAAAGGCGGAATTCGCTACGCGCCCGACGTTACGCTTGATGAAGTTAAAGCACTGTCGGCGTGGATGACCTGGAAATGCGCGGTCGTCAATGTGCCGTTCGGCGGCGGCAAAGGCGGAATTATCTGTAATCCAGCGCAGATGTCTATTGGCGAACTAGAACGACTGACAAGACGCTACACCGCAGAATTGTTTGATTTTATCGGACCTGACCGCGACGTTCCCGCGCCGGATATGAACACGAACGAGCAGACGATGGCGTGGATTATGGACACCTACTCGATGCACAAAGGCTACACGGTCAATGCAGTCGTGACAGGAAAACCGATTGCGCTCGGCGGTTCTCTTGGACGACGCGAAGCGACGGGGCGCGGCGTTTTATTCTGCGTGAATGAAGCTATCAAAAAATTCAAATTAACGCCCGAACAAACATCGGTCGTCGTGCAGGGTTCGGGCAATGTCGGCGGCATCGGCGCACAATTGATGCACGAGCTGGGTTATAAAGTTATCGCTATCTCCGATGTCGGAGGCGGAATTTACAATTCAAAAGGTCTCGACATACCGCAGGTTTTAGCTTATTTGCAGGCAAACAAAACGCTCGAAGGGTTTGAAAATGCCGACCAGGTCAGCAACAAAGATTTGCTGGAAATCGAATGCGACGTGCTGGCTCCGTGCGCGACTGAAAACCAAATCACATCAGAAAACGCCGACCGCATAAAATGTAAAATTCTGGCGGAGGGCGCGAACGGTCCGACGACACCGAAAGCCGATAAAATCCTGCACGATAAGGGAATTTTCGTGATTCCTGACATTCTGGCAAATGCGGGCGGCGTAACGGTTTCCTACTTTGAATGGGTGCAGGACAGAATGGGATATTTCTGGCGCGAAGACGAAGTAAATCAAAGATTGGAAGAAAAAATGGTGGCGAGTTTTATCGAATTAAGCAATCTCGCTGAACTGCACAATGTTGACACGCGAACCGCCGCTTATATGCTGGCGATTGACCGCGTGGCATTTGATACGAAAATGCGCGGCATTTATGCGTAGACAAAATAACTTAATTGGTTAAAATACTTGCTTTTCCATTAAAGATAAAGTAATGTTTTACGAAGTTGTAAATGAGCTTTTAAATTTTTATTGTTTAATTTCAGAGCTGCTTTCCCTGATAATTTACAACTGGAAGCACTAAACAATAAATTTGAAACATAGGAAATTTTCGATTATTTATGTTTGAAAGTTTCTAAGTGTATGTAATAATTGAGTAGCTTGATGAAAGACGATTGTAATTTTTAACGTTCTTTCAAGCTATTATTGAAATTTAAATTTAAAATTATTTTCGGCGGAGGAATGTAATGAAACTCGCTAAAAACGCGTTTATAATTGCGCTTACAATGCTGTCATTGGTTTTTACAATGACCGCTCAAACACCAAGGTCGGCGGACGATGCTAGAAATACCGCCCCGACTGTCGGCACAGGAGGACCTCCGGGAGGTCCGACCGGGCTGTTTACAATTTATGACGGACAAACCCTGCGAGCAGGCGAGTTCACTTTTAGTGCGGCGTGGAGCAACTACGACCGCGATCCCGGCAATGTTGACATTAACGAAGTGCCGGTTAGCTTCCAGATTGGCTTGAACGACTATGTTGAATTATTTTTCAACACGGACGCTTATCGCGGTATTAAGGTAAATTCGCCGCGAAATCTTTCAAGTTTTTATCTACCGAATTCTCAAGTAAGCATTAACGGCGTTACATTTAGACCGCCGTCAATCGTGCTTGGCAGCGGAGCTTTTGCCGGACAGCCGGTTTTCAGAAATACCCAAGCGTTCAATCAGTTTCCCTTCGGCGGTACCTTAGGTGTGCCGAACGGCGGAAACGGGAACAGCGCGGCTAATTTCCCTAATGTCGGTTCGGTCTACGGCAGTATCTTGCCCGGCATAGTTTTGCAGACCGCCAACGTCGGAACGGCAGCGACCCCGATTATTGTGCCGACTTCGTTCACGACTGCTCCGAGCTATTTGCCGGACGCGCCGTTTATCAGTCGCGGTTACAGCGAATCGGCGTTCAGCACCTTTACGGTTGGCGCAAAGTTTCGATTCACCGGACCTAACAATCCGTATGGCATCGGCTTAATTCCGTTTTATCGTTTTTACGCTGACAGCGCGAGCAGCACAACCGGCTTCCGACAGTTACAGCGTGGGGCAAGTCCGGGCGGCGGACGAAATCCTTTCAGTGATGGCAGTCGCGGTGATTTCGGTCTCGTATTATTTGGTGATGCGCGGCTTAACAAATTCATAAATGTATCTGCTAACTTAGGATATATTTATAACAGTAGCGTTAAGACTGACTTTGGAGCAGGCGATGTTACAATTCTAGACCGTCCTGACGAGGTTATCGCCGGTATCGGCGTTGACTTCCCGATAAATCGCTATTTTCAACCGATTCTTGAGTTTCGTTCAACCCAATATGTTGGCGGACGCACTCCGAACGCATTTGAAAACAGCCCGATTGAAGGCATCGGCGGCATTCGCTTTCACCCGACCCGTTATATCAGTTTAGGTGCGGCGTATCGTTATCATGTTAATCAGCAAGATGACGAGAGTTTCGGTGACGGAACATTTACATCAAGAGCGGTTGTCACCGGAACGGGCGGCGGTGTGTTTACCAGTTCCGCTAGCGGCGTTCCCCGTGGATTCGATACTTCAGAAGATCCGCAGGGCTTTATATTCCAAATTACAGCCGGACGACGTAACCTGCGTAAGAAAGAAGAAATTAACAGACCTGCTGACGTGACAAGTGTTGAACTCGGCGAAACGCAAGTTACCGGAAAATGTTTGCCCGGTCAGCGTCCGAAACCTGGTTCGCAGTGCAGCGACGACCAAACGGTCAATGTTACGACTGCGGCGACTGACCCGGAAAACGATGTGCTGACTTATCAATACACTGTTTCCGGCGGACGCATCGTTGGACAGGGCGCAAATGTTTCATGGGATTTGACGGGCGCACAACCCGGCACTTACACAATTACCGCCGGTGTTGATGATGGTTGCGGCGTTTGCGGTAAAACGCAGACCAAAACAATCACTGTTGCGACTTGCGAATGTGAAACACTTTGCGTATGCCCGACTTTGGACGTTTCAGGTCCGGCAGGCGTCAGCACTGCTGGCGACAATCTGACATTTACGGCTAACGTGAGCGGCGGAACGGGTGAAACACCTACTTATAATTGGACTGTTTCAAACGGCACCATTACTGAAGGTCAGGGAACTCCGGTTATCAGAGTCGCTACTACATCAGAAATGGCTGGTATGACTGTGACCGCAACAGTTGAAATCGGCGGTATCTGTGAAGATTGTACCGATAGAACAAAATCGGCAACAGCACAACTTGCTGATATAATTGAGCCGAGACGGGTTGACGAGTTTGGTGTTCTGAAAGATGATGACGTGAAGGCACGTATTGACAACTTATACATCGAATTGAACAATAGTCCGTCGGCACAAGGCTATATCATTAACTACGGAACTGACAGAGAAATTGCACGTCGTGAAAAACAAATCCGAGATGCAATTGCCTTCAGGAATTACGATGCAAGCCGTATAACATTTGTTAGAGGCGCAAACGAAGGTTCGGGTATCAGAACAGTATTGTGGCTTGTTCCGGCAGGCGCGACACCTCCGACACCTTAATTACAAAATTACTTTACATCTATTCTGATGTAAACTTTCCTAAGCGGGTGAAATTTCTTTAAAGAAATTTCACCCGCTTACGCTCTTTAAATCGTTGTTAAATTATTTGATTTATTCCGCAATCCGTGTAAAATAAAGCCAACTTGCTCGTGCGCTTGGACAAGTTCAAATCTACTCCCGGTATATTTTCCGCAAAAACAGACTGTGTTTTGAATGCAACAACTTTCCGTGATTCGGGCATCTTAGAAATCGGTTACTGAACCCGTTTCACAGAAATTCAAAGTTACCATTTCAGAAGCATCAAAGATAAAATTATGAATAGTGAAGTTAAACGTAAAAACGGTTTAAGGTTAAATTTGCTGGCGGCTGTAACGGCGATGCTTTTTTTGAGCGTCGGTTCGATTTTTGCCAGCGAACCCATCGCCGATTCGGTAAAGTTTGGTGATTGGGCAATTGTCGGACCAAGCGGCGGTGATGTGCGCGTAGTCACGATTGACCCGAAGGACGAAAACCGATTGTATATCAGTACACTTGACGGGCAAATTCACACTTCCGCCGATGGCGGCGCGACTTGGAAACTCGTCGTGAACCTCAACCGTCCGCAGTTAATTCTCGACCAATTAATTGTTGACTCGCGCGATTCAAAAGTTATTTACACTTCCGGTCATCGCCATAAAGCTCCGGGCGGATTTTTCAAAACTACCGATGGCGGCGCAACGTGGAAAGAAGCCAAAGAGTTAAGCAAAGAATCAATCCACGCGATGGTTCAATCGTCGCTCGACCCGAATGTGATTCTGGTCGGCACGATCAACGGTGTTTGGGTTTCCAAAAATTCCGGCGACGACTGGAAAAAAATCGAATCCGGCACGATGCCAATTAATATTGATTCGCTGGCGATGGATCCGCGCACTCTTGACACAATGTATGCCGGAACGTGGTGGCGCGCTTACAAATCAACCGATGCCGGAAAAAACTGGCGGCTGATTAAAGAGGGAATGATTGACGACTCGGATGTTTTCGCCATCACAATCAATAAATACAACCCTGAACAAATTATGGCTTCAGCCTGCAGCGGTATTTACAAATCGGTAAATGCGGGCGAAAAATGGGAGAAAGTTCAAGGCATTCCGTCGCAATCGCGTCGGACACGAGACATTTTGCAGCATCCTTCAAAACAGGGAACGCTTTATGCGGCGACGACCGAGGGTTTTTGGATGACGACTGACAGCGGTAAAACTTGGGCGATGACTTCGCAGAGAAATCTGGAAATAAATTCGATTGCCGTTCATGCCAATGCGCCCGAGAGAATTTTCATCGGAACGAATAATTACGGTGTGATGGTTTCGAACGACGGCGGCAAAAGTTTCGAGCAGACAAATCAAAATTTCTCCAGCCGTTTTACATATTCAATCACCGCCGATTTGGAAAATCCTAATCGTTTATATGCGATGACGCAAAACACGGCGACCGGCGGCGGTTTCTTTTTCATCAGCACTGATGGCGGAGCGACCTGGCAAGCGGCAAAAAACCTCAACGTCGTCCGCGTTTCGCCCGTTGCTCTACTGCAAGATCGCTTAAGTCCAAACACAATGTATATCGGGACAAACGCCGGAATGTATCGTTCGCTTGACCGCGGCATAAACTGGACGCAGCTTCTGCCGCCAAAAAAACCAGCCGTTAAAAAGCCGGTCAAACGCGCGATAGCTAGAAGCCGCGCGAAATCAAAAGTTGTCGTGGCGAAAACGCCTGCTGCTCCGGCGGCTCCGAGTTTGATTCCGGCTTTAGGAGAAAGAATAAAAGTTCTCGCTCGAACCGAGGACGGTAAAAATGGAATAATGGCGGGAACTGAGAAGGGCATTTACCGCACATACGATTTGGCAAAAGGATGGGAAAAAATCTCGTTCGGCGAAGGAATTAACGAAAGCGTTTTTGCCATCGCTACTTCCGCGCAGCAGCCGGAAACCATTTGGGCTGGCACGGCGATTTCCGGCGTAGTCGTTTCGCGCGACAACGGAAAAACCTGGGAGAAAGTTCCGGGCGTCCCGGAAAACGTGCCGGTCAGCTCGATTACGATTGACCCGGTTAATGCTGAAAGAATGTATGTCGGCACGATTCAAACGCTTCATTTGACACGCGACGGTGGAAAAAGCTGGTCGCGGCGCGGCGGCAATTTGCCGCTCGGTAACTTCACGAGCGTTCTCGTCAATCCGAAAAGCCCGAATGAAGTTTACGCGGCAAGCTCGCTCGAATCCGACGGCGGAATTTTCTTCTCGGACGATTCAGGAGAAAAATGGAAGCGGCTCGATTCAAAAGATATGAAATTGCCGAGCCGCAGAGTTTGGACGTTGGCTTTCGACCCGAACGACACGAACCGCATTTTCGCCGGAACGCATTCGTCGGGCGTTTATCGCATTGAACGAACGGCTCGACCGAGCCGAGCCGAAAACACGCCCGCCGATAATTTGACCAGACCGCGTGTTTCGACAGATGCCGGAAATTAAAATAACTAAGATTTTTAGATTTTTAAGACGACTCTTTTAACGAGTCGTCTTTTTTATTTGGAAGTTAACCGTTTGAAATTTATAATGACAAAATGAATCAAAAACCGGCGCCTGTCATAACGGGCAAAACTTTCCGGCAGGAAACTATCTCGTTTGAAAAAATTCCGAAACAGTCAAAACTTTTCATAGATTTTCAAAACGATTCAAAAAAAACGGTTAAATTCTATCCCGAAAAAAACACGCCGCTCGACAGTTACGCAGGACAAGTTTTATCGAATTATAAAATTGACCGCGCCGCGCTTTGCCAAGGTTTGGCGGAGATAAACAAATCTTTCGATGCGGGAAATAAAACTTTTGAAAACATCGAACTGCTCGGCGAAAAAGATTGCGTAACAATTGTCACCGGACAGCAAGCCGGACTTTTTTCAGGCGCGCTTTACACGATTTATAAAGCCGCTTCCGCCGTTAAACTCGCGGAAAATTTGCGAAAACAGAACATTAAAGCGGTTCCCGTATTTTGGATTGCTGAAGAAGATCACGATTTTGAAGAGGTGAAGACGACATTTAATCTGAATAAAGATGGAGAGTTAATAAAATCGGAAAATACGCCGCATAACTATCAGGAAAACGTGCCGGTCGGATTGGTCGAATTCGAGGAAACAATCAATCAAACGATTGAGAATTTGTTTGAAAATCTTCCACATACGGAATTTACCGATGAAATAAAGTCATTGCTGACGAAAACTTATCGGACAGGCGAAACCTACAGTACGTCGTTCGCAAAATTTATCGCTCGACTTTTCGCCGATTACGGGTTGATAATTCTCACGCCGCTCAATCCGAAATTAAAAACGCTTTGTGCGCCTATTTTCGCCGAAGCCGTTGAAAATTCTGCGGAGATCGGTTCCGCGTTAATGTCGAGAAATAACGAACTCGAACAGGAAAAATACCAGCCGCAGGTTTTAGTCGAGAAAGATTTTTTTCCGTTTTTCCTGCAAAACGAAACGGGCGAAAGACAAGGATTGCGGCAAAATAGAGAAAACGGAAAAGTTAATATCAAGAGATCAAAAAGGGAATTGGAACTGGCAGAGCTGTCGGAAATCGCTCATCAAACTCCCGAAAAATTAAGCCCGAATGCCCTGATGCGTCCAATTGTGCAGGATTACCTGTTGCCGACTCTGGTCTATTTTGGCGGCGGCGCGGAAATCTCCTATTTTGCGCAGAACTCGGTTATCTACCAAATCCTTAATCGCCCTGTGACGCCGATTCGTCATCGCACGAGTTTTACGGTTATCGAACGCAAACACGGTCGAACTTTTGAAAAGTATGAATCGAACTTTAAAGATTTATTTGACGGGAAGGAAATTTTTTCAGCCCGAATCGTCGAAAAATATCTTAACCAAAATATGGCGCAAACCTTCGCGGAAGTCGAGAAAATTATTAATGACCAACTGAATGTTTTAGAAAAAGATTTAATCAATGACGAACCGACACTTGCCGCTAATTTTACGACGCGCAGAAGAAAAATCAACTGGCACATCGAAGCATTGCGAAGAAAATATCATCGTGCGGAAATCGTGAAAAACGAAATTGTCGAGCGGCGAATAGATGCTTTATTTAACGCGCTTTTGCCGCATAATGCTTTGCAGGAACGAACGCTGAACGTCGTAACTTTTTTGAATTTATGCGGCTTGAATTTTATTGACTGGCTTTATGAGTCAGTCGAAACAGACGAATTAAATCATCAAATTTTATACTTGTAGAATTTTTTGAAGTTGTGTCAGAACCGCTTACGAGAAGCGGTTCTGATTAATTTAAGCGGCTGTGGTGTCGCCGCCGAGAACGGTTAAAACCTCGCCGGTAATGTAACTCGAATCGGCGTTCGACGCGAAAAAGACGAATGCGGGCGCGACTTCTTCCGGTTGTCCGGGACGCTTCATAGGGGTGTCTGCGCCGTGTTTAGCGACTTCCTTCGCCGGTTTGTCCGCCACGTTCAGCGGTGTCCAAATCGGTCCCGGCGCGACGCAGTTGACGCGAATTCCTTTCTCGACCAAATTCTGCGCCAGCGATTTTGTAAAAGCGTGAATTGCTCCTTTAGTCGCGGAATAATCGAGCAGTTCCTTACTGCCTTCGAGTCCGGTAATCGAACCCGTATTGATAATCGCGCCGCCTTTTTTCAAATGCTTCAGCGCGGCTTTTGCCATATAAAAATACCCGAAAATGTTGGTTTTAAAAGTCTTTTCCCATTGCTCGTCGGAAACATCGGTTATAGATTTCTGATGATGCTGGTAAGCCGCATTGTTCACCAGAATGTCCAACTTGCCGAATTTTTTAACTGTTTTTTCGACTGCGTCCTGACAGAATTTTGACTTGGAAACGTCACCCGCAATCAACAGACAGCGCCGACCCTCGGTTTCAATTTGTCGGGCGGTTTCTTCCGCGTCAATTTTTTCCGCCGCCAAGTAAATGATCGCTACATCCGCGCCTTCGCGAGCGAAAAGCACGGCGACGGCGCGCCCGATGCCCGAATCGCCGCCGGTAATGAGCGCGACTTTATCCTGCAATTTCTCCGCGCCTTTATAGTTCGACGCGAGATACTGCGGTTTGGAAGTCATCTTCGCCTCGATGCCCGGACGCGGCTGATGTTGCGCGGGCATCGGGTTTTTCGGACGCTTTTCCTGAGTTTCGGATTCAGATTTTTTCTTTGCCATTTGTTCTCCCTTGTTTATTAATAGAATTTATCCGTTAGCCGTTGCGTTAATATTGTAGCGCAGAACCGCTGCGACTCCGCCGGCTTCTTTGAGCAGCGAATCGTCTTCAATAAATTTGATTTTCGCGGCTGAATTTAAAGCGCGAACAATTAGTTCGTCGGCGATTTGTCGCGGTTCACGCGCTTCGGGCAAATCGTCGGTCGCCGAATTATCATCGCCGGGTGCATAAGACTTTAACACTTTCTTGACCTTTTTGACGCTGTATTCAATTGCATCGAACGACGAAGCGATAACTAATTCTTCGACCTGTCCGTTCGATAAAGCCGCCAGTGTATCTACAACGCCTAAAGTGCCGAGTCCGGCAGCCGCTTTTGCCGCGCCGATAGCCCTTTCGACGTGAGCTTTATCGTCGAGCGCATTTCGCATCGTCATCGCCTGTTGAGTTGTTTCGCGGATTTCATCCTCTGAAGCGTATTGACTCATATTTAACGCTTCGACAACTTTCGCTTCCAATTCTTTAGTCAATTGCGGGCGCAGAATCGGCATAATGCCCGTTTCGTCGCCGCATAAAATTAAGTGTTCGATTTTCGATTCGCGCACTAATTTATCGAGTTCGTCCACAGTTTCCTTAGCGTGATGAAGATGAAAATTTGTAATATGACGCTGGTAACGCGCCTGCGACCAGCCGCCGACTTTCGTGCCTTGCGTGACTTCGTTTTGAATTTCCTCAACTTTGGCACTTGTTTCGACTTCGACGTTTATATGATTTCCGCCGCCGAAAATATAAATGTCTGCTTTGTTTGTGTCTGCCCACAAAACAGCATATTTCGGATTTTGGTCAATGGTTCTCGCCAGCGGAAAAATATGCGGGCGGTCAAAAGCAAATAGGCGATTGTTCGGAAACGGAATTTCGATTTGCGCCGTTTCGAAGAAATCGTCCGCCGCCGAAGAAGCGAAAATTGCGATGCCGTTTGCTGAAGGCTCGACGGAATTTTCCAAAAATTCGTTGATGCGCTCGACATCGGCGTTGAAACTTTCCGCTTCCGCCGAATCTTCCGCATAGTTTTTACCTTGTTCTGACAATTCTCTTTTCAACCAGATGCCGAAATCGTCCCGTCCCTGTTGGTTGGCTTCGGCATTTAAGTAAATGCTGAGAACCGGCAATCCATTCGGCTCGAAGGCAGCCAGTTTTTGCATCAATTCATTCAATTTCATATTAGTTTCCCTTGATTTTGTAGTTTAGTTTTCCTCGCCCTTTTTCACAATAAAAAAGGGAAAGCGCAGTGGTTTTTAGAAAACACACTACTCTTTCCTTAAATTTTTTACTCTTTAACTGTCGCTCGGCGGTCTTGCACCCGCGCTTCCTCTGGTTGCCGAAGAATCGCGGTCGGGCGCGTCTTCCGCCGCTTTGCTCGAAGCCGATTTTTTGCGTCCCGAACCGCTTTTGTTGCCGCCGCCATCCTGCTTATTCACAGTTGACCAGGCGCGTTTTTCGGCTTCGTCTTCGGAAATGCCTCGCTTCTCGTAGCCTTCTTCGATGTGTTCTGCCTGTCGTTTTTGTTTATCCGTGTATTTGGATTTGTCTCCTTTAGGCATTATCTTGTCCCCCTTGATATTTAATTTATAAAATACTCGCCGACCGCTTACGCAAAGATTTTTTCAGCCGGACAAACCTGATTTCAATGTCGCTTTTGATTAACGATTTATCAACCGCAATCTCTGCGGTCGTTTCCTCGGTCAATTTTGTTTCCTGATTTTCCCGATTGAAATTTATCGGAAAAATAACTACATCGGTTTCCAACGCTTTAGCTTCGCCTTCTGTCATCTCAACCCTCCTTTCCCTAGAAAAGCCCTTGTGTCTTGGCGATAGTAAAATTTTGTTGTTACTACAACCGCAAATTTTCGGTAAATAAAGAATCGCACAATTTGAAATTTTTGTGAAGAGTATTTTTGCGCGACGCGGTTAAATTTGTGAAAAATTTTCGTTGACACCGACTAACCCATTTAGTAGCCTCAACGTATAATAAAAATTCACCCGAAGGAACACACATCAAATTTGAGTAATACAAAAAAAATCGAATTGCCGCCGCGCGGCTTGAACACGCTGTTCGGCGTTCAAGACCAAAATCTAAAATATCTGGAAACGTTGCTCGACCTCCGCATCGGCACACGCGGGAACGAACTGACCATTGACGGCGAACCGGAAAACATTCAAACGATTGAAAACATTCTGCGCGATTTCGCCGAACTGTTTGACGAAGGCAGCACTTTCTCGGATAAGGAGCTGCGCGATGCGTTCAAACAAATCGCCGAAGACCGAACTTATTCGCTGAAAGATTATTTTACAAGGGCGCGTTTTAATCCGTCGGGCAAAAAAGCCGTCGCGCCGAAAACCGC
>CBDUBY010000058.1:0-18240 GCA_965365505.1 uncultured Pyrinomonadaceae bacterium
GTTTTGAAAAAATTTGTCAAAGGAAATCGAGATGCTGAAAACTTTAACTTTCATCGCCGTTTGTTTATTTTCATCAGCCGTGACAGCAAATTCGCAGGCAAAACCGCCGGACGCGAAAGCTAAAGAACCCGTGCCGAAAGCTGAGAAAAAAGCCAATCAGCGTCCGGCAGTTCAATCGCCGAAAACCGACGTTAAGCCGGAGCCTTTTGAAAAAGCGACGGTCGAATTGATGGCGGCGCAATGCGTTAAACTTGAAACTGAAGCCGGCGCGATTGAACTGGAAATGTATCCCGAAAGCGCGCCCGAATCGGTGCGCGGTTTTCTCAATCTGGCGGCGACGGGCGCGCTCGATACGACGGTTTTTAACCGCGTCGTTCCCGGCTTTGTCATTCAGGGCGGCGACCTTTTTCAGAGCCAGAAAATGACGCCCGAGCTCGACAAACGCGCTCGGCGAACTTTGCCCGACGAGCCGAATCAAATCAAACACGAGCGCGGAATTCTATCAATGGCGCGCTCGGACGAACCGAACAGCGCGACGACGGATTTTTTTATTTTGCTGATGGATGCCCGCACGCTTGACGGCAAATTCGCCGCTTTCGGGCGCGTCATAAAAGGAATGGAAGTCGTCGAGGCAATCAACAAAATGCCGGTCGAAGGCGAGAAACCGAACAAGCCCGTCCGCATCAACCGCGCGACCGTCGCGCCGTGTCCGGCTGTGCCGTAGATTTGTAAATTTCAGAATTGATTTTAGCCGCAAAGAATTATTTTTGCGGCTTTTGATTTGTCTTGCTTGCAGCGTTCGGCGCGCCTCTTTCGTCGAATGTAAAATACGCGATCGCCGCATCGTGGTCGGAAAAGCGTTCAACGCGCGTTTCGTCATTGCGATACGTTTCAGGAAAATCCGCGTTCAATCTGGCGTAGCCGAAATTGGCGACGTGCTTTTTCATCGCTTCGTTGATGAGAAAATGATCGAGAACCTGCGCGTTGCCGTCGAAAACATACGAGTATCGCTGATCGGCAGGTTTGAAATCAACCAGATTCGTCAAATCGGGATTAACCAAATCTTCAGAAAAATTCATCACAGATTCTTTCGGCGCGGGCTTGCCTTTGATTGTTCCGATGCTATCGCCGATGCCGTCGTTAAATTGATAAGCGTTGAAATCGCCTAACAAAACGATGCGCTCGTTCGGGTTGGCGATTTGCCGTTCCTGAACGATTTTTGCTAAAAATTCAGCTTGCAATTTTCTTTTTAAGCGAACGCGCGCACCGCCGTCTTTCGGGTCGTCAATGCCGAGAAACGATTTCAGGTGATTGACGATTGCCGTGAATTCAAATGGCTTGCCGCTCTTCGGATCATCAATCGAAGCGCGAAGCATCAGCGGCGGACGGTCGTTCAGCACATCTTCGCCGCCCTTCGGATTTTTAAATTTATCTTCCTTGCCAAGCTGCTTGACTTCGATGACTTTTACCCGCGCCGATTTGACCAGAAAACCCGAATCAATACCGCGCCCGTCGTTGCCGTCAATCAGATAGGCTTCATATTTCGGGTTCGGCTGATTGGCGGCAACCGCATCGCTGTTGATGCGTTCCGCCAATTTTTTCAGCGTCGTAAGATTTTCCGTTTCGATAACGCCGACGACATCGGGCATCGCCATATAATCGCGCACGGCGAGCGATATTTTTTTCAGACGCTTTTGAAACGCTTCTTTCGGAATGATGTCCTCTTTGATTTCCGGGTCGTCTTCGTCGTCGAAAAGATTTTCTAAATTTGCTCCGGCAATCGAAAATTGTCGCTCGGTCGGTGCGGGCAGCGGCGCGGCTTTGACCGCGCCGGAAACGGTGTGCCGACTGTCCACGTCGGGCAAAATCGCGTAGGCGCGAAAAGCGTAGTGAAGAACGCCGCTCAAATTTTTGACAGTCGAAAAAGCGGTCACATCAATCGTCTGCGCGCCTAACTGAGTCGCGCTTTCGATGCGAAGCCGTTCGGGATTATTGTCGAAAATCGGAATTTTCGGAAAATCCTTTTTCATTTTTTCTTTGTCCTTGTCGGTCAAAAGAACGTAGTCGTAAATCTCAATGCCCGGCTCGCGGAACGGGCGCGGCGTGCCTTTTAAAACCGCGTAGAAAACGCCGTTCGATGTGGACGCGGCGGTTTTATCGTCAACTCTGCCGTCGGTCGGCGCGACGACAGTTAATTCGTCAGTCTGCACGCGCATCGCTTCGTAGCGTTCCAGCGCGTCAATCGAGCCTTTGCCGAAATCAGCGGCGGTCAAAACTATCGGCTTGGGAAGCGGATTCGCCTTTGAAATGACTTTAATCGTGTCGCGGTCTTTATACATTTCAAGCTGCGTTATCGGCAAACTCAGCAATTCCTGTTTCGGACGGTATTCTCCGATTGTGCCGGTCACTGAAATCAAATTGCCGACTGCGGCTTCGCCCGTCGGCTCGGATCTCGTATAAACGTAAATGCCTTCGCTCGTCGCCGGATTGCCGTCCGTTTTGTCGTCGGGCGATTGCAGAAAAAATCCGCCTTTCAAACGCGCCGTGACAATGCCGGTCAGCCGCACGGATTCTTTAAGCAATGGCGATTCGTTTTTATCGCCCTGCACCTCGCTAATACTACGGTCTTTCTGCGCGAAAGCGTCGGCGGTGAAAAATAAAACGGTGAAAAATAAAACGGTGAAAATCTTTTTCATTGTACTTAATACCAAAAAACGAAAGTAACCGAGCAAAATAAAACTAAAAATAATTTGTTGCCGATGGAGCGTCAGCATCTTGCCGGCATCGGCGTTTGCCGGCAAGATGCTGGCGTTCCTTTCTGAAAGTTTATTTTGCTTGACTACTTAAAAAAGTTCGGCGTGCCGCAGACACGCCGAATGAAAATTACAATCTGTCCTTTCTGCGCTCGATAATTTCCTGCGTGTTTTTCGGCACATTATTGAAAAAATTATAGCCCGTCAGATTTTCGACTTCATTCACCGAAACCCGATATTGCCGCCACACGGCATTAATGTTGATCGGCGGAAAATTTGGAACGATAATTCCGACGGTGCGCGTTCCTTTGTTAATGCGCTGCAAATCATTCGAGCCGGTTGGCAGAAACAGCGCGACTTTCCAGGTGTATTGCGGCACAACGACGCGCCCGCCGGCAATTGTTCCGATGCTTCCTGCCACGCCGGAAACGATGTATATTTCCTGTCCGGCTGCCGCTTGACTTCGCAGATAGGTTTCAAAATCTTCCCACGCACCCTGATTATTCGCCGCCAGTTGCGGAACCATATTGGTCATCAAAAACGTCGCTGAATTATCGGGAATTGAGCGCGTTCTGTCGCCTGAAGGAGTCATATGTCCGCGGTCATAGCCCGAACCCGAGTAATCCGAATCCATTACCTGATACCAACCGGCGGGCAAAGCCGGATCGGGACGAAAGTCATCCTGGCGCGGCGCACTTCCAATCCACGTTGAATCCAATCGCCACGAAACCCAGTTCGCCGTGGCGCGGCTGCGGTTATAGGAAAGCGAGTATTGCGGCTTAGTCATTAGATAATTATTTTCGTTGGCGACATCAGCAGTAGCGTTGCTCGGATTGCCGAGCAGCATATGGTCTTCACCGGCGGGCGGCGCGTTGATGTTGACGTTGATGGTAACAGTTGCCGAGCGCATCTGCGCGTCGGTCGCCGTCGCCACGATGCCGAAATTTCCGCCGCTTGCCCCGCTCGGAATCGTTGCCGAATACGAAAAAGTGTTGTCACCGGCAGTTACGTCGCCGTTCGTTCCGTCATCGAAAAACTGTTGATTCGCCGCGCCGCCGATGCTCGCTAAATTTGCCGTGACGGCAATGCCTGTGCTGGGCGGAGTCGTCGCGGGAAAAACCGAAACTGTCAGAAGTGTCGTCGCGCCCGGCGACACGGTGCTTGGATTTGCGCCGCCGCCGATTAGCAGAGTCGTTCCGCCGCCGCCGCACGGATTCGGCGTGCTTGAAGCGTTGCGCGGCGCGGACGGATTCAAATTTGAAAAATCGTTCGCGTTAACATCCGTATCCTGACAACCGTTGTTGGCTCTGGTTTGGCTGGAATTCGCTACCGGAGCGGTCGTCGCCGTGCCTTCGACAAAAACATTGGTCGCCGTTCCGTAACCGACCGAATCGAAAACGACTCCAGTGTTCAATGCGCCTTGACGGACGGCAATTCCGCCGCCGGTTGCCGACATCGAAACCATCGAAGTGTTATATAAAATGTTTGCCGGAACTGTGCCGTCATACGCACTCGTCGCCAGCAAATAAAAACCGCCTGCCGGAACAATCGTGCTGGTCGTCCATTCGACCATCGCCACGTCGTTCGACCCGGCGGCTGAACGATACACGACGCGCATTCCGTTCAAATCAACGCTCGACTGACTGATGTTATGCAGCTCGATAAATTCGTCGAGCGCGGCGTTCGCCGAATTACCGGCGACCTGAAACTGACTGATAACAATGTTCGGCGAAACCAAAGTTGTTTCCGCTGTTAAATTAATTTCGCTCTGCGCCAAGGTTTGAAAATTTAATCCGAACCACGCGACTAAAACACATAAGCCAACTAAAACAAAATAAAATTTTTTCATTAAATAATTCCTTCTTAAAGTCTCACAATTATAGGAAAGGGAAATTGTCGGTAACATAACTTTTACCATATTTCTCTTTCATTGAATAATTCAGACGCGGGTTTAACCTAAAGTTAAGATTAAGAATCAAACCGCGAAACAACACTAAAATTCATTTCTTTTTCGTGTTATGAGCGGTTTAAATTCCTTCAAATAATCTCAAGGCACGTAAAGCGTCGGCAGTGCAACGTCGCTATTTACGATTCCAAATTGTGCGGCGGCAACTGCGCCGTTTGAACTTTTTATGTAATACCAGACGCCCGCGTTTTGACGGTAAACACCGATGTCGCGTTTGCCGTCGCCGTCGAAATCGGCTTGCAGAAGTTTGTCGCTGCCCGCGCCGAACTGAACTGCTGAAAATCCTTCGGCGGTTTTCTGCAAATACCAAACGCCGTTTGACGGACGAAAAACGACGAAATCGGCTTTGCCGTCGTTATCGAAATCTCCGGCAACCGGCACGTCGCCCGATTGCCCGAACTGCGCTACGGAAAGTCCATTGTCCGAACTACGGCGAACATACCAGGCGCCGTTCGACGGGCGGAAAACCGCAATGTCAATTTTATCATCGCCGTCATAATCAGCCTGCACCGGCAAGTCGCCCGACTGTCCGAATTGCACGGCGCGCGTTGTCGCATCGGAACTTTGGCGAATATACCAAGTGCCGTTCGACGGGCGGAAAACTGCGATGTCGGCGCTGTTGTCACCGTCGTAATCAGCAGGCGCAAATTTATCGCTCGCCAATCCGAAATTTATCGGGAAGATTACATTATCGAAACTTCGCAAAATGAACCAGGTTCCGGTCGAAGGTCTAAACACGGCGTAATCGGTTTGCCCGTCGCCATCATAATCGGCAGGCGCGGGCGCGTCACCGACGCTGCCCCAGGATTGATTGGTAATTGAATTATTTGAACTGCGGCGAACATAAAAATCCGGCTCGTTTGAGTTGACGTTCGGACGGAAAACCGACAAATCAGTTTTGCCGTCGCCGTCAAAATCAAAGGGCGCACGGTTGGAAGCGTCGGTTTCGCAAGCGCACGTATAACCGTCGGAAACGCGAACGTCGTCAATATATTGACCTTCGCGACCGGTGCCGTTATCCGTGCCGACGCGCCAGCGCAAACGGACGTTTTTTCCTGCGGCACGCGCCGGAAGTTTAACGTTTGAAATGATAAATTGCGGCGTTTGATTCGGACCCGATTTTCCAGACCAACCAAGTCTTCCGCCCAAAGGATTTTGAAAATTGCTCTCAATCACACCGTCGTAACCGCCGGAATTGAACGCGCCGCCCGCCTGAATAATATCCTGAAAAAATCCGTCGCCGATTTTTATTTCCAAAACTCCACCGTCATAAAGTTTGTTTCTCAAAAACGTCGTTTCGAGGTCGTAGCGGTTGTAGAAACTCAACTCCGCAGTCGGCGAATTTACCCGAAAAGCGGGCGATGTCATTTCATTAACGCCGACTTGACTGGCGGCAGCGGAATAAGCGGCTTGCGGCGGCGAAGTGTGCTGCGTCATCGTTGTTTTCCAAACGTCCTGCGCTCCGCTCGCCGAAGTCGTCCAACCTGCCGGTAAATTCGGCGTGCCGTTCACGCCGAAATTTTCCGCGAAAGCGATGCGCTGTCTGCCGGTGTTTTGATAAAGCGTTAAAGTGCCGAGATTTTCTCCCACGTCCTGTAATTGAAAGGTCAAACTGATGACATCGCCGCACCGCAAATCGGGCGAAGCAGTAAAAGTGAATGGGCGAAAAACCGGCGAACCGGCAACGACGATTCCGTAATTTTGCGGCGGGCTTGGATTGGTCACGCCGCCCGTCGGCAAAAGCGTGACGACTAAATTCGCCGTGCCTGTCGTGCCGGAATTTATCAGATTGACATTGACCGTCACGGTTTCCGACGGGTCAATCGCGTTATCAATCGTGCAGCTTTCCGCCTGGATATTAACCGAACCGCTCTCGAAAAAAGCTGTCGGTTCGAGCACGAAATTCTGCGTCAAATTTTGTCCGTTGGCGAGTGTGACGGTTAAAGTTTGAGTGCGATAACCTCGCGCTGAAACGGTCACGGTGTAAGTGTTCGGCACGAGCGTCAGCGTTCCATAATTTCCCGCGCCGTTCGTAAATCTTTGATAAACGGCGTTTGCCGTCACCGTCGCGCCGAGAATCGGCGCGGCGTTCGCCGCATTCGTCACCGCGCCGGTTATCGAAGCTCGCGGCGCGGGCGTGCATTCGTCGAATTTGAATCGCCCGACGCGCGTCAGCCAGGCGAACGGATTTTCCTTTTGACTTTCCGCCGTGTAGTATTCGTTCGTTAGCCAAAACGTGCAGTCGTCAAACGGGTCAACCGACAGCGACGCGTAATCGCCCCAACGCGAACCGAAACCCGCCTGAACGCCTGAGCCGTTGAACAAACTCGCTTCCTCACGAAACTGAGTCTCAGCCGCCAATTTTCCTGAATAAAAAATCGAAGGTTTGCGGTCTTCGCTCGAAGTGCTGAAGCCGACTGCCAGATTTCCCTGATAATCCTGCGCCGCGCTGCCCATCCAGCGGCTGATTTCGTTTGAGCCGACGGTAGCTTGCGTGCGGACGGAAAAATTCCCGCTCGTTTTTCTGAGTTCATAAACGCGAACGCCGCCGCGATAAATTTGACCGACGGGCGAAACGCGCACGGTTTGGTTGACGACGAGCGATTGCTCGGTTCCGAGATTGCGGTAGGCGAGCCGATACATCAAACGATCGGATTGCGCGTCGAGCAATTCACCCGGCGCCGGTTGCGCGATGTCGGCGCGGTCCGGCTGGCTCGTCGGATCGAACGCGGCGACGGCAATCGGGCTTTCGCTGCGCTCGGTAAAAGTCGAATTTGCCGGATTCACAAAATCGGCGTGAAAATCAAAGAGCCGCAGCGCGTCTGCCGAATCGCCGTATTCGGTCGCCGTGTAACCGGCAAAGGTATTCGGCGCGCCAACAGGCGGCGCGTTCAAGCCGTCCAAATCCGACGGCAAAAGCCCGCCGATTCTGATGCTCGTCGGCGAAGCCAAATCAAAGTAAACGAAGCCCGCGCTCGAATCGCCGACGAGCATTTTATTTCGGTCAAACGCAAACACGCCGCTGCCCGCATAATCGCTGCCCAGAAATTCGTCGGTGGACATATAATACCCGTCCGACCAAACGCCGAGCTTCGGATAATCGTTAAATTTGACGTTCGGCATTACGAATTCGTAAACGTAATAATCGCCCGTCGGGTCGGCGGTTCGGGACACGGCAATCAACTGTCGAAACGGCGGAAAATTATTGCAGAACTGACTCAAAATCCAGCGGTCGGCGAGCGCGTCGTAAAGCGCAATCGGGTCGCCGTCGTTTCTGACGGAACACGCGGTTCCGAGCGTTGAAAAAATACTGCTCAACTTAAACGGCGGCGTGAGCGGCGTTCCGTTTTTATCGAAAATCCTGGTTAATACATTTACGGTTTGGACGTAATGATTCAAACCGACATCGCCGTTCGGGTCGGGCGGCACGACGCGAAAACCATAAGCGGCGGCGTTATCGCTGCTCGATACGCCGTCGAATGTCAGCGATGCGGGCGGCATCGGCGCGTCAGAGAAATTCACCAACGAATTGTCCGTGTCGTGAACGGCGTCGGCGAGTTCTTTGCGAAACGTCTTGTTGTTCGGCACGGCTCTGGTTTCTTCCGCATTCTTTTTGCTCGTCCGCCCAACATCAGGCGAAGCAGGCGCAAAATCGCTGACTCGCGGGGAAATGCCAAAGGCGACCGCCTTAAAGTTCTGCGCTTTCAATTCGGAAAAATTTCGCGTTTGTTCATTCGCCGATCCGGTTCGTTCGCCCTGCACCGCTGTCTGGCGGTAGGCAAAGAAAAAAATCGCAGAAATTATGACTGTGATTAAAGCAAGCCGTTTTTTCATCGTTTTGGGAGTTTTCGGAATTTTTAGAATTATGATAGCGAAAATAACGTTTCGAGTTCAAACTAAAGTTTGCTCTCGCCGGAAACAGTTTCAGATGTTGAAAAACCGTTTCCCTTAATAATTTCGCGTTTTTGATTAAGGTGTTGGTAGCGAATTTCGAGCGTTTCGTTGTCTGCAATTTTCCCTTCGTAAGTTTCCGAAAATAAATTGTTGTAATTTTTTAAAAAAAGCGGTAGAGTGTTTTCCATTCTCTAAAAATATAGATTCAAGAAGGAAACTTCCACCAATGGGAACTTTCTTCAGACCGCCGTTTTCGCTGCTTTACAGATTAACCTGTGACGACGATTTTACGTTTTTCGAAAATTGCTCGCGCCGCAGGAAAACCGCGCCTGATTTGCCTCAAACTCACGCCGCAATACCTTCACAACAACTGATTGACAGTAAAACGGAGAATCAAATTTATGACAGACAAAGCGGATGAAAATATGAGAATGGTCGAATGGTATAGCCCGAACCAGTTGAAGGACACGGCGATTAAAACCGTTATTTCGACGATTATCGGCGAGAACGCCGACCCGCGTTTAATCGCGGCGGTGGTGACCGCTAATCCGCCGTTCGATTACTCGAAACAATTAACGAGCAGCAATCCCGATTACGATTTTAAGCCGACCGAAAAAGCCAGAAATGAGATTTGGATTGATTATGTTTCGGACGTTGGCGACGGCTGGAATCCGACGTATTCAATTGCTTACAGTTTGGCGCGGCACAGCATTGATGTCGCCGGGCAGCCAACCAAGCGCGGCGAGATTCTCGTGTTCGGCGGCGACGGCGTTTATCCGACGGCGACCAGCGAGGAATACGAAAGACGATTGCTGAAACCTTACCGCACGGCGTTCGAAACCGTCGGGAAACCAACTGCCGGCGCGGAAAGTTTGGAGAACGCGCCGCACGTCTTCGCTTTGCCGGGAAATCACGATTGGTATGACAGCCTCGTTTCGTTTCAGAAATTATTTTTCACGCATATTTTTAACCGTCGAACTTTTGCCGGCGGCTGGCGAACCAGACAGAAGCGCAGTTATTTCGCGCTCGAACTGCCGCATAAGTGGTGGCTTTTGGGCGTTGATTTGCAGCTTTCGCACAACATTGACATCCCGCAGTTAGAGTATTTTGAAACGGTCGTCAAACAGATGCAGCCTGGCGACAAAGTGATTCTCTGCGTTCCCGAACCATATTGGGTCAAGGCGATTAAATACGAAGGCTTGACCGACAAATTCGAGAAAAAAGAAGCGAGCATCGAAACGCTCGAACAAACTTTTGCCCGGCGCGGTGTCGAAGTCAGACTTTATATGGCGGGCGACCTTCACCATTACCGGCGGTTTGCGACCGAAGACGGACAATATCAGAAAATCACGGCGGGCGGCGGCGGCGCGTTTCTGCACCCGACGCACGATTTCGATTTCACCGGTAAGGTAATCCGAAACAAAATGCCGAATCCGCACCGATTTTTCTGGCGAAAAAATTATCCCGAATACGAAGATTCCAGAAGTTTGGATTGGGGAAATCTTTACGGATTCATTTTCAAAAATAAAACTTTCGGATTTCTGACCGGAGCTTTATACGCACTGCTCGCCTTTTTAACTCACGGCAGTATTGCAGGCGAGTTCACCTGGACGAAAGCACTCGAAGCAACCGTCGCGCGCTGCGTTGAGCAGCCGCTCGCGCTGATCGTCGTCGTTTTGATGTTGTTGGGACTGGTATTTTTCACCGATTCCAATTCCACTTATTATCGGCGCATCGCCGGAATGATTCACGGCTTGCTTCATCTGACGGCGATTTTCTTTTTGGGCTGGCTCGGTTTTTTGCTGATGCGTTACGTTAACGAGACATTGAATCTGACGAATCCTGCCGTAATCAATATCATCTGGCTGCTTTGCATTTTAGCCGTCTGTTTTATCGGCGGCTACATTATTGGCTCGGTCATTATGGGCTTGTATCTGTTCGTTTCGATTCGCCTTTTCAAGCGACACGACAACGAAGCCTTTTCCGCAATGAAAATTGAAGATTATAAAAACTTTCTGCGGCTGCATATTAACACCGATGGAAATTTGGTGATTTATCCTTTCAAAATCGAACGAGCCGTAACGGATTGGGAATTCGGCAGCGACGGAAAAACCTGTCAGCCTAGACAGGATTTAGACCCGGATTTGATTGAAGACCCGATAATTCTTAGATAAATAAGGAGGATAAAAAATGTTTCCGATAATTTTGGCGCACGGCATCGCGCGGTTCGATATTTTAAGAGAAAAAATCAGAGACGAATTGAATCTGCCCGACAATCCGCTCGACGACGAACTGCAATACTTTAGAAACATCCGCACGCATCTCGGCGCGAGCGGATTTGCCGAAGTTTTCAACACGAACGTCAATTTCGCCGGTGCAGTCGAACTGCGCGCCGAACAACTCAAAAACAAAGTCGAGGAAGTTTTGCGGCAAACCGGCACGTCGAAAGTTCACGTCATCGCGCACAGTATGGGCGGACTCGACGCGCGTTTGATGATTGTTGATTTGAATATGGCGGAACAAGTCGCCAGCCTGACGACCATCGGCACGCCGCATCTCGGAACGGTTCTCGCCGATCACGTCATCAGTCAGGGCGGTAATTTGTGGATTGATTTTTTGGACAAGGCTCTCAAATTAAATCTCGAAGGCTTTAACGATTTGACAACGGCTGCCTGCGAAGCGTTCAACCGCCGCGCTGAAAACGATGAGGCGAAAAATGCGGTGGTTTATCAAACTTATTCAAGTTTTGAACGCGGCACCGACGTTTTTCTGCCGCTTCTGCCGTCGTGGTTTTTCATTCAAAACAACGATGGACGCAACGACGGATTAGTGTCTGCCAGGTCGCAGCAGTGGAAGAGCGAACTGGTCGCCGCCGACGGAACGCGCAAACAAATCGCGCGACGAGAATTTCCGCTGCCCGCCGACCATCTGAATCAAGTCGGCTGGTGGGATTGGGAAGAAGCCGTCAACCCTTTGTTCGGCGGAACATTTCACAATCAAAAAAATAATTATGAGACGCGAGTCAGAAACGTCTATCTCGAAATGGCAAGGGATTTGCGAAATGATTTTTAAATGGAGGCGGCGATGATTAAATCGAGAAGCTATTTCTACTGCGCGTTCGCCACAACGCTCAACATCATTCTCAACGCTCTGACTTTTGGGCGTTACCTTTGGCTCGAAGGCAGAGTGCGCGACGGTTCGTTCAAAAACTGGGCGCGGCAATTTGGCTATCGCCCAACCCGATTTATCCAGCCGGAAACCGAAGCGGAAATCGTCGCGCTCGTTAAAAATTCCGCGAAACTCCGCGTTTTCGGTTCGGCGCATTCGTTCAACGGCGGCGTGGTTTCCGACGCGACGCTCGTTTCGCTCGACAAATATTGCGGCGTGGTTGAGAAATATCCGGACAAAAAACAAATGCGCTTCAAAGGCGGAACGCGCGTCCGCGATGTCATAAAAATTTTGTTCGATGACGGGCTGGCGTTCGCTGCGCTGCCGTCGCACGACGCGCAGAGCATCGCCGGAATTTTATCAACCGACGTTCACGGCACGGGCAAAGGCTGGGGATTTGTCAGCGAATGCGTCGTCGGTTTGAAGATTATTGACGGCACCGGCGCGGTTCACGAATGCGAGCCGCCGGACGATCTTTTCAAAGCGGCAATCGGCGGCGTCGGCGCGGTCGGCATCATCTCGGAAGTCGTCGTTCAAGCCGTCAAACGCTTTACCGTCGAGCAGAAATTTGAACTCGCTGACCTCGAATTCGTCAAAGCGAATCTCGACCAATTGCTCGAAGAAAACACGCATTTGAGTTTGTATATTTTCCCGTTCGCCGATAAATGCCAGGTCAGTACCTGGAACGTGACCGATAAACCGCATTCGCCGTTCGGAACTTTCCGCGAATTCGTCGCCATTTCCTTCGACGCGCTGAGTTCGGCGTGGTTCGGAAATCTGATGGCTTACACCGGATTTTTGCCCAATTCAAATTCCACTTACGGCTTCAAGCGCGGAACGGATTTGATTATGGAAAGCAACGAATCGTTTAACCGGACGATTTACCACCTGCATCAGGAATTGGAATTTACCGTGCCGTTTGAAGATACTTGGGAAATGTGCGACCGTTTTCTTGCGCTTTACGAGGAAATGTATTCCAAAGATTTGCCTTATGCGCTGCTCGAAGTCCGCTTCACGCCCGCCGGACACGAGCGAACTTTTCTCGGCGCGGGACGCGAGCGGCGTTCGACATGGATTGATTTAATCTGCAACGATTCGCACGGCTTCGAAGATTATTATGCCGCCGCCGAAGAGGAAATAAAAAAAATTGGCGCGCGCCCGCATTTGGGAAAATACTGTCAGAGCTTAGACAAAACGCATCTGCAACAGGTTCATGGCGCGAACTTCGACCGATTTCTGGAACTGATGCGCGAACACGACCCCGAAGATAAATTCGCCAACAATTTTACCAACAGATTATTCAGATAAAAACTTTCACTTTTCGCTTATTCTTTTCTCAATCTGTCGCAGATGTCTGGCTTCGTGACCGCCGACCAGCGCGAGCCATTCGTGCGCGGTCAAATCGCCCATAAACGGGTGCGGAAACATAAAGTCCGAACATTCGACCGATTCAAACAGCGGGCGCAGTTTTTCGAGTTCGTCACGCGCCGCGTCCATCTTTTGCAAAGATTCTTCGACGGATTGATTGCCCGACGGACGCACGCGGTCGGGAGCTTCAAATTTCAACGTCGCGGCTTCCGCCGCCTTCGCCCGAAAATTTTCCGACAGCCGCGCCGCGCCGTCAGATGATTTTCCGGCAGCCTGCGCCTGCGTCAAAAGTTTCGCGGAAATCTTAGCCATTCCGTCCTGCACGATCGCTATATGTTCGACGATTTCGGCAATCGTCCATTTCTCGCCGTCGGGCAAAATTGTTTTCTGCTCATCGGTCAAAAACGCGACGAGCTGTTTGGTCGTTTCGCGGATTTTATCGTTATTGGCATAGATGTCGCCGATTGTTTGGTCGCTCATAATTTTTAATTTTAATAGCTCTGCTAAATTTAATTTCCAACCGCATTCGCCTGCGGGCTAAAAATAAGACGATGCCAGCGCAGATAACTTCGCGCGCTGTCGGCTTCGTTTTTCATTTGTTTGATATAACCCGTTTGCAGATAAAGCATTTCGTCCGCCGTCCATTCGAGCGTGATTATCGGGTTAAATGACACAAGCGAAGTTTCGTCGGGCAGCGTTGCGACTTGCTGATTCGACGGCGCGTTAGCGTCGCTGCCTTGTTCCTGACGCTGCAAATTTTCGTCAAAGGCTCTCGATGAAATAAGAAGCGGATTGCGAAGCGCAATGGCGGCTTGCGTCGGCTGGTTGCCGATTGCGTCGTAGATTCGCACCTGTTTATCGGGCGTGACCGACTTATCGAAAGCCGCCGCGACTTTCGCCGAATCGGGCGACCAGACGGGACGAACGTTAGTCAAATTGTCGTCGAGCCGCCGCTCGCGCCCGTTTTTTTCCACCAGTCGCGGTCTGCCCTGCGGCGTGAACTGTTCGCCTTTTAATTGTTCGGCTTGATACCGAAAATAATTCCACTCTTGGAAAGTCGCCGCCAGTGCCGCCAGTGCCGCGCCGTCGGGCGACCAAACGAAGTAGAAATAAATCAAACCTTCGTTCTGCGTCAACGGTTTCAAATCAGCACCTTCGCGGTCGAAGATGTAAATCTGCTCGGTACGAAAAGTTAAAACCGGTTTCGCCGCCTCGATGACGGGCGTTGGCGCCATCGCAGCGTTGCTGTTCGCATTCGCGTCGGCGTTTGTATTTTCAACGCTCGGATTCACATTCGTTTCCAGATTCGCATTCGCCGGATTTTCGCCTGGATTTGGCGTGGGTTCAGGCGCGGGATCGGCTGTCGGCGCGATGCGGGTGGCTGCCATCACCGCAACGTTTCCTGAATCCGGCGACCAGATAATCGTGTCCGGGTAATGAACCGCCATTCCTTCGGGCGTGATGCGCCGAATGAGTTTTCCGTCCGCCGAATACATATCGAGCCGGAAATCGTCTTGCGAATCCAGATTTTTATGATAAACCGCCAACACTCGCTGCTTGTCGGGCGAAGTCAGGGTTTTGTCCAGGACTTCCTGCGTCCGGTTGTTGTCAAAATCCGTCTGCACGGCGACGTTTCTCTCTTCGGTCTGCACGGGCGCGGCGACGATCGGCGCGGGAACGTCGGGTTCAAAACGGAAATTCAGACGCAAAGCCGGAACGTCGCGCAAAGCCGTCGGTGCATTGCTCGTCGGCGATTGAAAAACATTGCGTTGACAGCCAACCGTCGCCAGCACGACCGCAAAGAAGAAAACCTTGACGACAGAATTTGTTTTTTTTACTTTCAATGTGTATTTATCTGTGTTCATCTATGGACGATTTCGCTTTATTTCAATTCCTCGCCGAGATGCTCTCGATACAAACGCTTTTGGTCTTCGGTCGGATTTTCGACTGCGGTGATTTGAAAATCCTGTTTGGCGCGTCCGCCGAGAACGATTTCGATTTCGCGCAGTTGGTCGAAACGGAAAACGGTTAATTTAATTTTATCGGTCGGAAGTTTCTCGCTCAAATAGCTGTTCAGAAAGGTCAGACTCGCGCGGTTGCCGTCAATGGCGATGATTTCGTCTTTTGCGTTCAATCCCTGCTCGTAAGCCGGCGTGTCCTTCGGCAAAGAGGTGACCGTTAACTTGTCGCCGTCCTGCTTTAAAGTCGCGCCGAGATACGCTGTTTTCTTTTCGGTTTCGCCGGTCGAAAATTTCAAGCCGACGCCGTTCAACACCGCATTATAATCAATCTCTTCGCTGCCGCGCACGTAGCGTTCAAAAAACTCGTTCAAAGATTTTCCCGCCATCATTTCGCAGATTTTCTGCAAATCTTCGGGCGAATAGTTTTTGTTTTTCTTCGAGAACTCGGCGTAAAGATAACGAAAAACATCGTCCAGACTTTTCGCGCCGTTTGACGCTTTGCGGATTTCAACATCGAGCAAAAAGTTGACCAACTCGCCTTTGTCATAATAGGAAACTTGATTGTTGACGGAGTTTTCATCTTGCCGGTAATATTTTATCCACGCATCGAAGCTCGCGTCTTCCAAACTCGCTTCAAATCTGCCCGGACGATTTTGCAAAGCGAGAATCTGCGCTTCTCTTAAATTTAAAAATTCCTCGGCAGTTATTAAATTGGCGCGGCGCAGCAAAACGCTTTCGTAATAAGCAGTGCCGCCCTCAGCGAACCACAGCGATTTCGTGTAGTTTTCATTTTCATAATCGAACGGACCGAGCGCGTCGGGCTTGATTTGCTTGACGTTCCAAACGTGAAAATGCTCGTGCGCGACCAGACTCAAAAAATCCTTATATTTCGTTTTAAAGTTGTGGCGGTTAAACTGAAGCGCCGTCGAATTAAAATGCTCAAGCCCGCCGCCGCCGCGCAGATTCACAATAAACAGATAGTCTTTATACGGCAAATCGCCGAAAATTTTAACTTCCTCTTCGATAATTTTCGTCGTGTCGGCGGCTATTTTCTGTAAATCGTAATTGCCTTCGCCGGTGACGACAAAACGGTGCGGTTTGCCCTGCACGTCGAAAGTAATTTCTTTGAAATCGCTGACCTCAAACGGCGAATCGTAAAGCACATCGTAATTTTCGGCGCGGAAAGTATTAGTTTGATTTTCGACTCGCGGCAATCCGGTCGCCACTTTCCAATTTCCGAACGGCACGACTTTAACGGTTGATGAAACATTCAACTGGTCTTTCGGAAACATCAACAGCGCGGCGTTGTTAAAAAAAGCGTGTTCGTCGTTTAATTCGTTCGTGCGGACGGTCAGCTCGTTCGCATAAACATTGTAGCGGACGACGATTTCCTCTTTGCCTTTCGAGTCAATCTGCCAGGTGTTTTTGTTCGTCTTGCGCCACGTTAAATTCGTTCCGCTCTCGTTTCTTGCCGAAAACCCTTCGACGTGCCGCGCGAATTCGCGCACCAGATAACTGCCCGGCGTCCAGACCGGCATTTTCAATTCCAGCTTTTCGGGCATCATCACCCAACTATAACGCATCTCGACTTCGAGCAAATGCGTCGCCGGTTTCGACATCGAAACGGTATAATTGACAGTTGGCGGAATCGTTTCAACTACGATTGCCGGTTTTTTATTAGTCTTTTTGTTTCGTTGTGCGGGAGTTTCTTGATACATAGAAAAAATCAGCGCAGCGATGGTAATTATTAAAAGTTGTAAATTTGTTATTTTCTTCATCATTTTGGCAAAGTGCGTCAAAATGCTATCGTTTATTTTTTGTTATCTTACTATAAATAAAAATTTCCGGTTATTGACGACTCGAAATTTAGATGCGGAATGAGCCAAGAATTTATCGCCGAAAAAATCACCGGCAGCGAAGACGAAAAGTTTTTCACACGACCGCTGCTCATCATTTATCTGACAATTTTCATTGATTTAATCGGCTTCGGCATTGTCATTCCGTCGCTTCCATATTACGTCGAAACCGACGCTTTTCGCGCCACGCCTTTTGAAATCGGTTTGCTTTTCGCTTCTTACAGCTTGATGCAATTCGTCTTTTCCCCGATTCTCGGCAGCCTTTCGGATAAATACGGTCGCCGCCCGATTTTGTTTTTTTCCATTTTGGGTTCGGCGGTCGGTTATCTGTTTATCGGTTTCGCAACCGCGCTCTGGATGGTATTTTTCGGGCGCATCGTCGCCGGAATTACGGGCGGCAACATCTCGACCGCGCAAGCGTATATCGCTGATGTCACCACCAAAGAAAACCGCGCCAAAGGAATGGGAATTTTCGGCGCGATGTTCGGTTTGGGCTTTGTTTTCGGTCCGGCAATCGGCGGAATTTTGAGCCGCTACGGAATTCACGTCCCATTTCTGTTCGCCGCCGCGCTGTCGGCTCTGAACGCCGTTCTGATTTATTTTATTCTGCCTGAATCACTCAAATTAAGTTCGCCTGCCGCAAAGCAAATTCGCAAAAATTCATTTGTTCAAATTTATGAATCATTGAGCAATGCCAGGTTCGGAACATTAAACGCCGTCTATTTTTTTCTCGTCACGTCGTTTTCGATAATGACTTACGCTTTCGTGCTGTTCACGATTTTCCGCTTCGATTATACTGCCGAACAAAACGGTTATATCTTCTTTTATATCGGAATTCTGGCGGTTATTTTTCAGGGCGGACTTTTTAACTTACTGGTTAAAAAATTCGGCGAAAATCCTTTGATGGTCGTCGGCTGTCTGCTGATGGCGGCGAGTTTTTTCGCCATTCCGTTTATCACACGAGAAGTCGGCGGCTTAATCGGACTGCTTTCAGCGATTCTTGTTTTAACCGTCGGCAACTCAATGGCTTCGCCTTCGATTACGAGCCTCGCTTCGAAAGTTTCCGATGAGAACGAGCAAGGTTCGTCGCTCGGCGTGTTGCAATCGGGCGCGAGTCTGGCGCGGGCAATCGGACCCGCGCTCGGCGGCGTGTTGCTGAACAACGCCTTCAATCAAGTTGACGACGCGACCATTCAAAGAACTTTCTGGACGGCGGCGGCGATTATGATAATCGCCGTTTTCGTCGCGGTTTATTTTGCCAGAATGGAACGCCC
>CBDUBY010000059.1:0-17914 GCA_965365505.1 uncultured Pyrinomonadaceae bacterium
TTCACGAGCATCACGCGACGAATCTGCATTTCGATTTGCGGCTGGAAATCGGCGGTACGCTCAAGTCTTGGGCTGTGCCGAAAGGCTTGTCGCTCAATCCGAACGACAAACGATTGGCAATCGAAGTTCCCGACCACAGTTTAAGTTACATTGATTTTGAAGGCACGATCAGCGAAGGCAAATACGGCGCGGGAAAGGTTGTCGTCTGGGACAACGGCGAGTTTTCGACCGACGGCAACGCGGCTGAACAACTCGAACGCGGCAGGCTGAATTTCGTTTTTCACGGCAAAAAGCTGCGCGGCGCGTTTTCGCTCGTGAAAATGAAAGCCCGCAAAGGTCAGTGGCTGGTAATAAAAAGCCGCGACGAATTTGCCGATTCAAATTGGAAGCTCGAAACCGTTTTGCCGCCGAAAGCAAAGTAAAAATCACCTCACTTCAAAATCGCACTCTTCACGACTTTGAAAAACAAATTGTCGGGCAGCAGTTTCCGCGCCGTCAAAATTCCCTTCGTATTCACGCCGTAACGCAGTTTTTTGGAATTGTCGGTGACGGCTTCGTAAATTGTTTCGGCGACCACCGAACCGTCGGGCGCGTCCGCTCCGGCTTTCTGCATATTCGGCATCGCTTTATCAATCAAATTATCGTAAGCGGTCAAATTCTCTTTGCGCGTCAAATCCTGCGAGCGGTCGTAAAAGTCGGTTTTAATCGGACCCGGCTCGATGATTTTGACGCGAATATCGAACTGTTCGACTTCGTATTGCAAACTTTCGGAAAAACCTTCGACCGCCCATTTCGTCGCGTGGTAAAGGCTGTAAAGCGGAAACGTGATTCGCCCGCCGACCGACGCGACATTGACAATCGTGCCTTTTTTGCGCTCGCGGAAATACGGCAGAATTTCGCGGCAGACGTTCATCAAGCCGAAGACGTTCGTCTGAAATTGTTTCTCGATTTGTTCGGGCGCGGCGGCTTCAAACGCGCCGACCAGACCGTAACCGGCGTTGTTGACAACCGCGTCAATGCGACCGAATCGTTCGAGCGTCGCGGCAATCGCCGATTTGATCGAATCGGTGTCGGTCACGTCCAATCGAAAACATTCGACATCGGCGATGCGCTGCAAATCTTCGGCTTTTTCGGGCGAGCGCATCGTCGCCGCGACCTTCCAGTTTTTCGTCTGAAAAAGTTTCGCGGTTTCTTTGCCGATGCCGCTCGACGCGCCGGTGATTAAAATGACTTGGTTCATAGAAGGTAAATTACGCTTGATTTGATATAATAGTTTTATGAAATTTCTGCATATTTCCGACGTTCATCTCGGCTGCACGCGCTACCAACTGAGCGAATCGCCGCGTGATTTTTTCGATGCGTGGATTGATGTTTTGCAAAAATACGCTATCGGCGAACGAGTTGATTTCGTCATTATGGGCGGCGATTTTTTTCATAAACGCAATGTGCCGCCCGAAACGATGAACTACGCTTTTGCCGGTTTGAGTTTATTGAAAGACCACAATATTCCGTGCATCACGATTGAAGGCAACCACGACCAGAAGGCGAATGACAGCGAACACAGTTGGCTGCGTTCGCTGGCGAACTGGAACTTGATAAAGCTGCTTGAACCGACGAACGAAGACAGCAAAGTTAACTACAAACCTTGGGACGAAGATGAAGGCAAAGGCGGTTTTGTTGATGTCGGCAACGCTCGGATTTTCGGCTCGCACTGGTATGGCGCGTCGGCGAATTGGGCGATTCCGATGCTGACCGAGGCGATCAAAGAAAATCGTCGGGAAGGCGCGTTTCATATTCTCCTGCTGCATACCGATGTCGAAGGTCATCAAACGCATCCGATTCCGGCACTGTCGCTGGCGAATTTGAAAGAACTGAAATCCGTCGTTGATTACGTCGCGCTCGGACACACGCACAAAAGTTACGAGATTGATAATTGGGCATTTAATCCCGGCTCTTTGGAAATTACGGCGATTGACGAATATCGCGAAACGCGCGGCGCGTTTTTGATTGAAGTCGGCGCGAATAACGAAGTCATCGCAAATCACGTTCGCGACTACAAACAGCGACCTTTTCAGCGCATCGGTTTCGACGTTTCGGGAATCAGCGAACCGAAGGAAATTACCGCGCAGGTTTTAGAAAAAGTTCGCGGCGAAGCGAGAACGGCGAGCGATTATGAAAACGCCGCAGCGTCGAAACCGATTATCGAAATCACTCTGCGCGGACATCTCGGTTTTCCGAATTCAAATTTGGAGCTCGGAAAAATCCGCGAAGAGGCGCGTGAAATGACCGACGCGCTGCACGTTCGCATAAAAAACCATTCCGCGCCAATCGAATATGCGGTCGCGGCTGATGTCGGCGAAGACGTTTCGCGCGAGATGCTCGAACGCCGCGTCGTCGAAGATTTAATCATTCGTGACAATCGCTACAAAACGCGCGTCGAAGCGGTTGCCGAGGCAGTGGTCGGCGCGAAACGAATGGCTTTGAGCGATGACACGCCCGACAAAATTGCGGATTTTATCCGGCTGAAAATCGAACAGCAAGCTGTATGAAAAAACTTTTTCTGATGTTCGCGATGTTCGCCGTCGGCGCCGGTTACGCTTCAGCGCAAACGACTGCCTTGAGCGTTTTAACGAAGCGCGTGCCGGGCGTAAATTGGGTCGAGAAAAGTTTGATCAGAGGCGATTTCGATTACGACGGCGTTACTGATTACGCCTTACGCGGCAGGCAGAAAGGGTTTTTCGTTCTCGGCATCGTCAAAGGCGCGGCGAGCGCGAAATCGAAACATTGGACGATGCAGTTCGGCGAAGACGCGGGCGACCAGGGTTCGCTCTGTTCAGTTAAATCCGCCGTCATTACCGTAACCGACCTCGATAAAGACTACATCGAATTTGCCGCCGAATATCTGGAAGACGATTTCGCCGCGCGGCTCAAAAAGTTACCGAAAAACAGCAAAGGCATCAACATTTCTGACGGAATGTGCGATTCGTTTCACGTTTTGTGGGATGCGCGAGCGAAACAGTTTATCTGGTGGCGACTTTGATTATTGTTTTTGTTTCTGGAAAAAATTTATGTCCGACGCATTAGAAAAAATATCCGGCATACGACATTTGCCGCTGTTTCCCTTGCCGCTCGTGCTGCTTCCGAACGAGCTTTTGCCGCTGCATATTTTCGAGCCGCGCTACCGGCAAATGCTCAAAGATGTCGCGCTCGACCGAAATATGTTCGGCGTAATGATGTTTAACCCGACCGAAGATTTTATCGAAAAACCGGCGACGGGCAGCGTCGGCTGCGCGGCGGAAGTCCGCGAATCACAATTGATGTCCGACGGACGCTCGAACGTTTTAACCATCGGCATTGTGCGTTATCGCCTTATTGATTATGTTGATGCGGGCGAACCGTATCTTGTCGGCGATGTCGAATTTTTTGAAGACGAAGCGGAAGATGAAAACGTCTTGAATCCGCTGGCGAATGAAGTTTTCGCCCTTTTCCGGCGCATTGCAAAGGCGGCGCACAAACTCGGCGGTGAACGCGGCACGTTTCCCGAAATTCAGCAAACCGCGCCGGAAGCTCTTTCGTTTTTAGTCACGGCGGCGTTCAATCTGGAACCGGATTTGAAATATCAATTATTAGAAACGCGCTCGACTATCGAGAGACTGGAAAAATTAAAAGATATTCTTTTGCAGACGGTCGGCAAGATGGAGGAAAGCGCGGAAATTCATAAAATCGCCAAGATGAACGGGCACAGCAAGAAAAAGTTAGATTTATAGGCAAGCGGCGGTTGGTAAATAATTGAGCGTTGCGAAATGTCAAATGCATTTCGCAACGCTCAATTTGTTTTCATTCAGCTAATTTGCCTACTGCTTACTGATTACTCAGAGCGGTTTTGAAAAACTCAATCACTCGCTGGTCATACGCCGCCGATTGTTCGAGCGAGGCGGTCATCAAATTAAAGCCCGACGGATTTAAGTCGGTTTTCGCCTCTACTCTGGTACTGCTCGGAAAACAGCGATTTAATTTCGCGGTCGAGTCCTGCAAATCCGGCGCGTCTGAACCGCCGAGCAGTAAAATTTGCCGGTTGCCGACCGATTTTGCCAAATCGCACGCCGCGTCACGACGGTAACAACCATTATAAAAATAAACGGGCGTCGCAATTCCCGCGATTTTCGACGTGACCGAACTCGCAAACGGGAAGCGTTTTTCAATCGCCGAAGCCAGCACGTCGTCGGAAGTTAATGGAATCGAATCGAGCGCGACAGCTTTGATGTTCACGTCTTTAGCAGCGGCGCTGAGCGCGCCGATAGCGCCCATTTCAACTCCGTAAAAGCCGATGTTCTGCCCGACCAGGTTCGATTGAGTTTCGGTTTTTAGCCCGCGCAGAAATTCAACGGCGACCAGCGCGTCTTCGCCTTCGCAGCCGCCGAAAGAAGATTGCGGAATTGTCGGGTCAACGCCGTGTCCGCGCTCGTCGGGCATTAAAACGGTGAAATTCGTCGCTTCGTTTAATTTGACGGCGAGGTCGAGAACGTGCGAGCGGTCTGCACCGTAGCGGTGCAGAAAAACGACGGCGGGCAAGCCTTCCGCGCCTTTCAGCAGCCAGCCGCGCGCGTTCGTGCCGTCGCGATTCGTCCACGTTTCATCCGTCACCCGCGCGCCGCGCGTGCTGAATTGCCCGTATTTTTCGGGCGTAACGAGATACGCCTTTTGCGGCGGATTGGAAACCGTGTGAACCAGCAGAACGGAAGCGACCATTACTGCGACCACAACTAAAATAACGACCGGCAGAATCAGCCGATAGACGCTTTTAAAAAGACGAGTTGTTTTTGCCATAAAAATTTGAAACTTGAAACGAAGGAAGCGAAATTACTGGAGAAAACTATAAAGAATAATGCAACTGGAAATGAATTATGCGAGTCTTAAAAGTCAGTCCTTCAAAAAAGAACTTTCGGTAAGCTATCTAAAATGTTACCATAAAAAGCCGTTCGAAAGGAAGAGTTTTTATAATATGAAAAAATTCGTCATTACCCTTTGTTTATTGGTCTTTTCTGCATTTTGTTTGAATGCTTTCGGACAAACGCAGGCATCAAATCAGGTAAAATCCGTTGATATTAAATCCGCTGCCGGAAAGTATTTTCCGCTCGCTGACGTCAAGCCCGGAATGAAAGGCACGGCGCGGACGGTTTTTAGCGGCACGGAAGCCGAAGAATATCAGGTGGAAATTATCGGTATCGTTCCCGGCGCGGTCGGTCCGAAACAGGATATGATTGTCGGTCGAATTTCCGGCGGCAGCGCGAACCGCACGGCGGTTTTCGCCGGAATGTCCGGTTCGCCGGTTTATATTGACGGTCGGCTTGTCGGCGCGATTGCTTACAGCTTCCCGTTCTCGAAAGAACCGATTTGCGGCATCACACCGATTGACCAGATGCTTTCGATTTTCGAGCAGAAGCAAATCAAAAGAGAAGCGAAAGAGCCGCGCGCCGTTTCGTTCGCCGAACTCGCTTCGACCGATTGGAAAATGAGTTTTCCGAGCGGCACGATTGTTTCAAATTCTTTTTTAACGAATGTCAGTTCAAATTCCGTCTTAAATTCGCTCGCCGGTCAATCGTTTCAACCGATTGCCACGCCGATCGCTTTTAACGGATTTTCCCAAGAAACCTTGAATAGATTTGCGCCGCAGCTTTTGTCCGTCGGTCTGTTTCCTGTCTCAGCCGTCGGCGGCGCGGCGCGAATCTCTCCCCTGAAAAAGGCGGACGAAAAAACTTTGCAGGGCGGCTCGTCGGTTTCGATGGCGCTCGTTCGCGGCGATTCAAGTATGGCGGCGAGCGGCACGGTCACGATGCGCGACGGCGATAAAATTTACGCCTTCGGGCATCCGTTTTTAAGTTTGGGAATTTCCGATTTGCCAATGAGCGAATCGAGCGTCGTGACGGTCATTCCGAATGTAAATAACTCTTTTGTCATCGCCGTTCCGAATCAGATGGTCGGCACGATGACGCAGGACAGAGCGACCGGCGTTTTTGGGAAACTCGGGCAATCGCCGAAAATGATTCCGGTGAAAATCAATCTCGAAACCAGTCGCGGGCAAACTGAAACTTTCAATTTTGAAATTGCTAAAGACGATTTTCTCACGCCGATTCTGTTGAATA
The DNA here is from genome assembly GCA_965365505.1 of uncultured Pyrinomonadaceae bacterium. GTDB lineage: Bacteria > Acidobacteriota > Blastocatellia > Pyrinomonadales > Pyrinomonadaceae. The sequence continues at coordinate 6,144 of CBDUBY010000059.1, forward strand.
TGACGATTTACAATTCGGTCGTGGCAAACGAGCGCGGGCTTGGCGATTCGATGATTGAACTGAAAGGCGAAATCAAAGTTAAAAACCAGCAGCCGATAAAACTCGACCGCCGGTTTGCCGGAGCGTCAGCCGTTCCGACCGCCGCTGCGTCGGTTTCGATACCGGTCAACGCGCTGCTCGACAGCCGTTTCGACAACGTGGAAATTTCGGAAGTAAATCTAAATCTGACATCGGTTGACGGCAGCAAAATCGCTATGCTCGAACGCATCGCGCTTGACCGAACCGAAGTCAAAGCCGGCGAAACCGTCGAAGTTCAGGCGTTCGTGAGAACCGATACGGGCAGAATTTTCGCGCAGAAGATTCCAGTTTCGATTCCCTTAGATACGCCCGCCGGAATGCTGACTGTCACGGTCGGCGACGGCAACGCGATGAATCAAACGGCAACGACGAGGCAATTTGTGCCGAAGGATTTGAGCGAACTCATCCGAGTAATTAACGAAATCAAAAAAGCCGATCGCCTTTATGTGCAGACCAACCGCGTCACCAACGGCGCGATTATCGGCGCAAGCGAAATGCCGAATCTGCCGCCGTCAATGCTGGCAACGCTCAACAACGACCGCGCGGCTGGCGGCATCAAACCATCGCTTTTAACGGTTTTGACCGAACAGGAACTCGCGCCCGCCGACTTTATCGTTTCCGGGCAGCAGAGTTTGACGATTGAAGTCAAGAAGTAATTTTAATCATTTGTAAAACGCGAAACGACACGAAATAATTTAATTTGTTTTGTGTCGTTTCGCGTTTTTTCGTGGTTAAATGCTTTTATGAGAAATGATTTACCGAAGCTTCTACAGGCAATCAGTTTTGCCGCCAAAAAACACGCCGTTCAAAAGCGCAAAGGCGCGGACGAGCAGCCATACATCAACCACGTTTTGGAAGTCGCAAACCTGCTGGCGACAATCGGCAACATTGAAGATTATGATGTTTTAATCGCCGCCGTTCTGCACGATACAGTCGAAGACACTGACACGACGAATGAGGAAATCACGAAACTTTTCGGCGCGACGGTCGCTGGTTACGTCGCGGAAGTGACCGATGATAAATCGCTGCCGAAGCCGACCAGAAAACAACTGCAAATCGAACACGCGCCGCATCTTTCAAACGGCGCGAAATATATCAAACTCGGCGACAAAATCAGCAACATCCGCGACGTTTCGGAAAATCCGCCCGACGGCTGGTCTAACGAGCGGCGGCTCGAATATCTCGATTGGGGCGAGCGTGTCATCGCCGGATTGCGCGGCGTCAACGCGAATCTCGAAACGCATTTCGACCACATTATAAAAACGGCGCGAGCGGCAATCGAAAAATAAGCCGAACCGTCCGGCGTTTTCTGTTTTTCATTTTCAACCAGATAATTCAACAAAAATAATTGATCCAACGGTTCAGAGTCGCCCGCCCGACGTTCGCCGCATTTGCCAAAGTCGGACAGTCGCTTGATTTTGAACCGGCAATTTGATTTAGTCTGATATCTTCGAGGTCTTAGTATTTGTTTTTATACTGATAAATCAAGCTTATGAATACGAAAGCGGCAACAGCCCGACCGTCAGGAATGGCTTCGGCGATTGCTACTGCGAAAGCTATACCTGACGGTCGGGCTGCCGACCTGCGCCTTTTTACATTTACTGATTCTTCAATCGCTCCGAGGCGTTCACCTGCGGAATGTTCCAGTTGTTTCGAGCCGTTATATCCAAACTAGATAGCTCCTCGGTTACGGCAATGATGCGCGGATCAAATTGGTAACGCTTGTGATTGGCATTGATTACGAACGTCTGCCCGACTTCGACATTATTAAAGAAATAATAGCCGAACGAGTTTGTGCGAGCCGTCCTAACGTTGCCGTTCTGGTCACTGAGTTGAACGGTTGCGTTCGGCACTCCGCGAGAATTTTTGGCAGATAACACTCTACCGGAAACCGAAACAGAAGCGGCAGTCGGCGGATTCACTATTGCCGGAACAAACGGCGAAAGCGAAGTCACGCTGGCGCAAACCGTCCGTGTCGCAAAATCCGGTGCCGGACTGTTCGGTGCGAGAATCGTCCGGTCAACTAATATTCCATCCTCACCGTGCAAAATACGAACACGCGAGAAATCCGATTCGATATTTACCGAGTCAATAACGAAACAGACGACAACCGGCGCCGTGTAGGTGGCAGTTGTCGAGATGTCGTAAGCGGTTTCAAACGGAAGAATCGAATAACCCGCCGGAGGCGTGCCGACTGTTAAAGGATCGGCTATTGAAACAAACGATGTTGCGCCTGCTTCAGTCACTTGATCGAAAGTAACGCTGACATCGTTCGTCGGCGGTTCAAAGCCGCGCTGCGTGGCGATAAATTGCGGAATAACGGTGACATTATCTCCCGTTGGAGTCGCGGTCAATTCGTTTGTCTGAACTTCATACGCGCCGATGTCCGCGAGATCGCCGCTTCCGTTGGCAAAGCCCGCCAAATCAACCGGACGAGTCAAACCGCGCTGGTCAGTCGTCAAGCCGAAACTGCTGCCTTTATCAATCGCCGTCGAATTAATTGTCAAAGCGTGAGTCTGGGTTGAGCCGCCGTAAAAAGCAAGCGGAGCCAAAGCCGGATCGTTTATTTGATTGTTCGAGTTCGTGCCATTGACACAAGCCAAACCGCCTTCGATTTGCGAATAACTGGCATTGACCGTTCCGCCGCTTCTGACGCAATCCAAGCCGGAAGGAGTGTCGGCAATGATTGAATTGTTCAGATTGGTCGTGCCGCTGCCGCTGTTGAAAACAGTTCCCGCACCGACCGAGGCGGAATTCTTGGCGATGGTCGTGCTGTTTATTGTGATGGTATTATTGAAGTTTTCAATACCGCCGCCGCTGCCGGCGGAATTTCCGCTAATGGTCGAATTGTTCAACGTTCCGCCGCCCTCGTTGTAAATTCCGCCGCCGCCGTTCGTTACCGAATTGCCGCTGACGGTCGAATTGTTCAGCGTTAAAATACCGTTATGGTTGAAAATGCCGCCGCCGAATGCTGTGGAGTTGTTTCTGACGGTCGAATTGCTGAGAGTCAGTGTCCCTTGTTCAATCAAGATGCCGCCGCCCGTACCGTTGACACCGCCGCCTGTGCCGTTTCCGTTTCTGACGGTCAGGTTGGTGATGGTCGCATTTGAACCCGGTTGAAGATAAAACACGCGGCTGGCGTTATTGCCGGAAATCGTCAGATTGCTCGCTCCTCTACCGTCAATCGTCAGAGAACCGTTGGCGGCAATTTCCAACTGTGTGCCGTTCAGCGTAATCACGCTCGAAGGAATCAAGCTGAAGGTAATAATGTCATCCTCCGCCGAAGCATTAGCCAAAGCAATCGCTTCGCGCAAAGTGCATTCGGCGACATCACAAATTCCGTTGCCCGGATCGTTGGTTGAATTGACCGTTGCCGATACCTGAAACTCGTAAGCTCCCATATCCGCGCCGTTGCCGCCCGTCGCGTTGGCGACGTTTGCTAAATCAACCGGACGAATGAAACCGCGTTGGTCAGTTGATAATGCAGAATTGCCTTTGTCTATGGCGATACTGCCCGGCAGAAGCGCGTGCGTCGGAGTCAAGCCGCCGTTATTCAGCGTCAGAGGTCCGAGATTCGGGTCGCCGGTTAGATTATTGTTGACACCGTTTGTTACACAGCCGCCAGCTCCGACCAGCGTGAAACTTATCAGGGCGGCTGCGCTGTTAAAACAATCTCTGGCAGCCTGATTATTGGGATTGGTAACGAAATTACCGGCGATGATCGTGTTGTAAATGTAGAGCGCGTTACCGGCGACGTTGAGAACGCCGCCGCCGATAACCGCCGCTGTATTGTCGGTGATAGTCGAACTGTAAATTGTCAGAGAACTTTGGGACGAGCTATTGCCAAGTCCGCCGGCGCCATTGCCCGATGTATTGTCGCTGACGGTTACATTGCTGAGCGTCGCAATGCCGCGAGCGTTAAAAATCCCGCCGCCGCTGTTGCCCGCTGTATTGCCGCTGACGGTCGAGTTTATAACATTTAGCGTCGCCGTATTATTGGCAACGCATCCGGTCGGACATCCGTTATAAATTCCGCCGCCGCTTCTAACCGCTTCGCTATCGCTGACGACGGAGTTTTGTACGGTCAGCGTGCCGCCATTGTTCCAGATTCCGCCGCCGAAAGTTTGTCCGATGACTTCTTTGCCGGCGGTAACCGTCAGGTTGTTAATCTCAACGATGGCTCCACTGTTGATTTCAAAAACGGTGATGGCATTGTTACCCGAAATTTTCAAAATATCCGCCCGCGTGCCGTTGATTTTTAAAGAGCCGTTATTGGCAATTATGAACCGCGACCGGCTCGGAGTATTGATAGTGATGGTCTGATCAACCCCAAAGACGTTCGGGTCGAAGTTAATGACATCATTGCCGGGATCGTTATTTGCCCCCGTAATCGCTTCGCGCAAAGTGCATTCGGCGACATCGCACGTTCCATCGCCCGGATCGGCAATCGAATTAACCAAATATCCTGCCGCAGGCGTTTGCAACTCAAATGCTCCCATATCGGCGAGATTGCCCGAACCGTTTGCCGCAGTCGGATTGTCAACCGGACGCGGCAGACCGCGCTGGTCGTTTGTTAAAGTCGAATTGCCTTTATCAATCGCCGGACTGCCGGGAAGGAGCGCGTGCGTCGGAGTCGAGCCGCCGTTAAGCTGCAGCGGTCCTAAATTCGGGTCGCCCGTCAGATTGGTCGAGGTTGCCGAGATGTTGCATCCCAAAGTGGTTTCGACAAGCGAATAGGTAATTCCGGCGACGCCGTATCTGTTGTCGCAGTCGCCGCCGGGCGCGGATCTGGTTGTCGAATTGGCGATAATCGAGTTATTCGCTGTTAGGACACCGCGATTATAGATTCCACCGGCGAAATTGGTTGCCGTATTGTTGCTGACGGTCGTGCTGTTGAGCGTTAGATTAGCCTGAAAATTGTAGATTCCGCCGCCGAAATTTCCGGCTGTATTGTTGCTGACGGTTGAGTTGGTCAGCGTCACTGAGCTGCCTTGGGGATTTGTGGGATTAAAGATTCCGCCGCCTAAATTACCGGCTGAATTGTTGCTGATGGTCGAGTTTATAACGGTTATCGTCGGAGCGCTGTTAGTAGTGCATCCGGTCGGGCATCCGTTAAAGATTCCGCCGCCGTTTCTTTGTGGTGATACGTTGTTGCTGACAACCATCCCGATCAAAGTCAAATTCCCGCCGTTGTTCCAGATTCCGCCGCCGAAACTTCCGATGCCGGGACTTCCGATGACTTCTTTGCCGTTGAAAATCGTCAGGTTGTTAATCTCGACGACGGCTCCGCTGCTGATTTCAAAAACGGTGACGGCATTACTACCTGAAACGAACAGATTATTCGCTCCCGCGCCGTTGATTGTCAGAGAGCCGTTGTTGGCGATAATTAGCCGCGCCCCGAGGAAAATCGTGGTTGGCAGCGTCAGGTTAAAAACGATAACATCATCATCCGGCGAGGCGTTAGCCTCGGTAATTGCGTCCCGTAGTGTGCAGGTATTGCCGGAAGTTTCGCAAATGCCGTTGTTGCCGCCATCTACTCCCGAAGTGACCGTGTAAGTTGCGGCACTCACTGAAGAAGTTAAATAAAGGCTCGCAAAAACGGCGAGCAGCGCGAATTTTATAAATGTGATTTTTTTCATTGTGTCGTTCCTCTTTCTGTTAAATTTGCCTGCGGCTTCGGTCAGCGAATTCGCGGAGCGCTCGCTTGGCGTAGAAGTAAAATTGTTTTTGTGTAAGTCGTCATTATGCGAACTATTCTCATTTTGCTCTTTGAACTCTAGTTTTTCCTCTAAACGGAATCCGTCGTTACAGGCGGCAGAGCAAGGTGATCGTTTCGCGCCTCGCTTTCTAAAACCGCCGCCAGCGACGCGAGGCAAATCATCGCCGCGCCCGTTTCGGTTTCGGTGAAATGCGCCGCGCTCACTTCGATAATCTGAAAAATGTGACTTAAAACACGAGCTACCCAACTAATCGCTCGTCACAATTCCGACAAATTTGCCGTTTTTCCAAATGTAAGAAGTCGCGGCTTTTTCCCAGATTCCGACCGTGACAGCATCTGATTTGTAGATAAAACTTTTGTTTTTCTCGTGGTCAAAAGCCTTTCTTCCTTTCTTTTCAAAAATAAGATAATCGCCGTCGCCGCCTTCAAGATTTAACATTTTGTATCCTTTGGCAGAGTTCATAAAAACTATTGTTGAATTTGTTGGCTGAGAATCAACGGCTTGTTGGATCAAAACCGCAAAATCGGTTTTTGCGTTGCCGTCAAAATCGCCTTTGATTAAATTCGGCGCGAAGGAATGTTTTGACTTTCTAAACCAGTCAGCCGCATCTTTATTAACTTTCGCCATTTTCCAGCCTTTAAAATTTTGGTCTAAAATTTTAGCGCATTCCGCCGGCAAAGTTATTTTTTGCGCTTTAGTCGGCGCGAAACTGAGCAGTAATACCGATACACTGAATAGTATGTATTTTTTCATCGGCTCTTCTTTTAATTCCAAGTTGTGACATCAAGCAGAATTTCGCCTTTAATCCGTTTGATAGTTTTTCGGTTGCCCTGACAAAAATTCAGTATCGTTTTTCTTGACTTTGCAGACGGCACAATTTGTTTTAGGAATTTCGTTGCTTTCGACATTGATTGTTTGACCAAAAAATGCCGAAAGCAAAAGATAATCGGATAATGTTAATCCGGTAAAAAGTTTTTCTGACGATTATCAATTTTTGACAGACGAATAAGTTTGAATTATCGCTTCTTTCCTCACTAACGGAATTAACCGATTCACTTATCCGTCTGTCATTTAATTGCTGATTAGCGCGTCCTAATTCTATTTAGGGTTGACTCGTTTAAATCTGAAAGTTCTACCCAAATCCGGTCTATACCAGATTAAAGTATTACCGTTATCTTCAAACGTCATTACCGCTTTGTTAGCCTTACCTCTATCATCGGTAAACTCAACAGTTTTTCCGTCCACAACTTTATATGGAGTTGTGTTATAAGGCTTTACGTCTTTTATGAATTTGAATTCAACTTTGTCTTCGGTGAATTTATTTATTTCCCTTCCATCCGTCCACTCTCCGGCAAGACCATTGGCAAGAGCCTTGACCGCCTCAGGCTTAGACTCGGCTTTCACTTCAACAACCTTAATGGACGAGGCGGTGTCATTTTTGATTGTCGGATTGTTTGTCAGATCATCGTCGGTTTTATCAAATTCTTCGCAAGGTGTGCCAAAGTTATCATTGGTACACACGGTCGCCCGAACATTTACGCCGACCTTAATTGAACTCATCGAATCATTTGCCAGACCTATTTCAGCCGGGTTTTTGTATTCACCCGGTTTCAATACCACGCACTTGCCGCCGCCGTTTTCACTAAAGATATGTTCAAAGACAATTACTTCGTTGTCTCCGGGACCGGGGCAATTGTCAGGTTTCGGGGCTGCCGCTACACCAGTGTTGGAATTTTCTGTATTCGTGTTAACTTTCGGCGCTTCGGCGTTTGTGTTTGCCTTCGCCACTTCGGTGTTCGCATTCGCCGGCGTGTTACTGTTAGCCGACATGTTGCTGTTGACCGGGCTAGTAGTCGGCTGACAGCCGGACAGCAAAAAGGTAAATAAACCGAGAATCATCATAAATTTGATGGTTTGATTGTTGGAACTTTTCATTTTTAATGTTTTATTCATAATTTTTTTATTTCTAACTTTCGTTAATCTTCTCGCCCTTTATTTTTTGCGGCTAACCGCATCTCACCGTTCAAAAATTCAGCCATTGATGTAATGCAAATCATCGCCGCACCCGCGTCCGCTTCGATAAAATGCGCCGCGTCCGCTTCGATAATCCGAAAAAGGCGACGTTGCGTGATGCCGAAAAAACCGGCGGCGCGCTCAGCCGTCAGCATCGGTTCGCCGCATTCGGCGCAACTGATGTGTTTGCCCGACGGCGCGGATTGGCGAATGACGTAACGGCGATTGGTTTCGATGAACCATTCAAATCTACGTTTGATTTCCATTTAATTTTTGATTTCAGAGTGCAGGGCGTTTGAAACGAACTTATGATTTATCGGCTTCGTTTGTCTGGATTTTTTTTGGATTTTTTTTGGATTTTTTTCGGATTGTGTTAGAATTCCAATAAATACGGGGACTTCACTATCAACGACATACTTCAAAAATCTCAAGAGATTTATCATTTCGGCTCGTTTCGGCTGGACGCGGCAGAGCGTCGTCTGTGGTGCGACAGCGAACCGATCCAGCTTTCGCCGAAACAATTCGACCTGCTTTATTATTTTGTCGAGAATGCCGGACGCGCGGCGAAAAAAAGCGAATTGCTCGATGCGGTTTGGGCTGACACTTATATTGAGGAAACGACGCTGGCGCGGAATATTTCGTGGCTAAGAAAAAAGCTTGCTGAATGCGCGGACGGCGAATCGTTTATCGAAACCGTGCCAAAACTAGGCTATCGTTTTACGGCGGAAGTGACGCGCTCGGCTGACGACGAAGAAAACGCGCTCATTATCGAAGAGCAGATTGTTCAGCATTTTCGCGGCGAGGAAACTATTACGATTGACGACGCGGACATAAAGATGCGGCGGCGCGGCGATGCGGCGGCGCGGCGATCGGGAGCGATCGAAAGTGAAAATTTAATTTCAACAAACTTGCCCGCGTCGCCGCGTCGCCGCGTCGCCGCGTTTCTTATTTTCTTCATCGCCTTCTTCGCGCTCGTCGGAAGCGGTTTTGTTGCTTATCGGAGTTATTCCGAAAATAACGCGGCGCAAGAGATTGCGGCAACGAACGTCGTGCCGTTTTCCGGCGCGGCGGGATACGAAAATTCTCCGGCGTTTTCGCCCGCCGGCAATCGAATTGCCTATTCGTGGAACGGCGGCGAAGGCGAAAACACCGACATTTATGTCAAACTCGTCGGTGTGGGCGAACCTCTGCAATTAACCAAAACGAATGTCAACGAACAATACCCGACGTTTTCGCCCGACGGCAAATACATCGCTTTTATTCGCGGAAAATACGGAACGCCGGGCGAAGTTATCATAATTCCATCGCTCGGCGGCACGGAACGCCGCGTTGCCACTCTTTTTTCCGGCAATTACAGCATTTCCTTTTCGCCCGACGGACAGCACATCGCCGTCGTTGACACCGCCGATTCGATGCCGGACAAACAATTTGCGATTTATCTGGTCAACATCCAAAGCGGCGAACGGCGGCGCGTGACCGCTCCGGCGGAATTCGACGGCGAAAGCACGCCGCGATTTTCGCCCGACGGCAAATCGCTCGCCTTTATCCGCAGCGCAAGAAACAATTACGTTCCCAACGTCGGACAACACGATTTGTTTGTCGTTTCAATCGAGCCGAACGGCGGCGCAGAAGAACCGCGTCAATTAACATCCGACGGCGTGATTATTCATTCCTTGGCGTGGAGCGCGGACGGCGAATACATTTACTTTGTTCCCTATCGCCCGCGGGCGCAAACATTTATCAGACGAATTCCGGCAGCGGGCGGCGAACAGGAAATCGTTTCCCTGAACGGCAATGAAATCACGAACATCGCCATCTCGCCAAACGGCAAAACGCTCGCTTTTGCCGAAGAACCCGGAAAATTTTCCATCGTGCGCGTTTCGCCAAACGGACAACCGGCGAAAACTTTAATAAAATCCACGACCAGCGAAATAGCTCCGCAGTTTTCTCCCGACGGCTCGAAAATCGTTTTTCAATCCGACCGCACGGGAACGCTGCAAATCTGGACGGCGGACGCGAACGGCGGAAATTTGCAGCAAATCACCAATGGCGAGTTTCCGTCGGTTTTGGCGCGATTTTCGCCCGACGGCTCGATGCTTGTCTACAATCGAAGAGAAGGCGAAAACTTCGCCAACTATACGATTCCGACGACGGGCGGCGAACCGCGCCGCATCTCGCCCGAAGGCGTGACTGAAGATTTTCCGATATGGAGCGCGGACGGCGAATACATTTATTTCACGTCAAATCGGTCGGGTGAACCGAACATCTGGCGCGTCAAAGCGAACGGCGCGAGTGAAGCCGTCCAAATCACCAACGGCGGCGCGTATCGAGCAACGCCCGCGCCCGACGGCAAAACCATCTATTACACAAAAACGGAATTTTCCAAAGAAATGTGGCGCGTTCCGGCAGAAGGCGGAGCGGAAAAACTCGTACCGGAATTTGAAGCCGCCAGATTTGATAAGACCTGGGAAATGACCCGCGCGGGCATTTATTTTATCGCCTCAACCGCCGACGAAAATTACAAAATGAAATTTTACGATTTCGCCGACGGACGAGTAAAAGACGCGCCCGCCGACTACAAAATACCGCCGAACATTAGCATAAATATGATTACCACCGACGGAAATGTTTTCTTGTTCACGATGCTGGAAAAACCCAGCCGATTAATGCTCGCCGACCTGCCGTGAAAACTGATTAAGGCGCAACAAGTTGAAAAACAAAAACCGGCATCCGAGTATTTGCAATTTAATGCATGACTTTAACTATCGAAGGCAGATAGAAAGCAACCGTTTCGATAATAATTCGGAAATTGAGAATCAGTAATTTTTAACGGCAATGAAATTGTCTATCGCTTGACTTGCCGTTTGGTTTCGAGTAAAACTACACCAACTTAAATCTTCGTAAATTTTCTCGACAACATTTAAAATTCGCGGTTTTTCTCTGGGAGGTGTCAAAAGCTAGATGGCTTCTACGTCAGTCAGTCTTCCGATAAAACGTTCGTTCGGTGAAACAATGCGGCGCGGCGCGTGGTGGGCGTATCCGTTAGCAGTTTTTTTGGCGTTGTCCGCATTCGTTGTTTACTCGACCTGGGCGGCGTTTCAGGGCGAGCATTACTGGTATGGCGGTGGCGGCGCAAATTATCTTTCGCCGTTTTATTCGCCCGAAGTTTTCGGCGATTCACCGCATAGTTTATTCGGCGCGAAACCCGATTGGATTCCCGCGTGGCTGCCGTTTTCGCCCGCGCTTTTGATTCTCTGGATTCCCGGCGGTTTCCGGTTCACCTGCTATTATTATCGCGGCGCGTATTACAAAGCGTTCTGGGCTGACCCGCCGTCGTGCGCCGTCGGCGAGCCGCGCAAACACTATCGCGGCGAGCGTTCGTTTCCGCTGATTCTGCAAAACATTCACCGTTATTTTCTTTACTTGGCATTAATATTTTTGTTTGTTCTCGCCTACGACGCATATCAGGCGATGTGGTTCAAAGACGCGGCGGGCGCGTGGCATTTCGGCATCGGACTCGGCACGATTATTTTAACCGCCAACTTTTTCTTTCTTAGCGGCTACACTCTCAGTTGTCATTCTTTGCGCCATCTGGTCGGCGGCAGAAACGATGAATTATCAAAAAAACCGCTTCAATGCGCGGCTTACAATGCTTGCAGTTCGCTGAATAAAAGACACATGCTTTTTGCGTGGTGCAGCTTATTCGTCGTCGGATTTTCCGACATTTACGTGCGGCTGTGTTCGATGGGAATTTGGTCTGACTGGAGAATTTTTTAATGGCAGAATATCAAACTTACGAACACGATGTTCTGGTAATCGGCGCGGGCGGCGCAGGACTTCGCGCGGCGATTGAAGCATCGGCAGCGGGCGTTTCGGTCGGTCTGGTCTGCAAATCTCTTTTGGGAAAAGCGCACACCGTGATGGCGGAAGGCGGAATGGCGGCGGCGATGGCGAATGTTG
>CBDUBY010000060.1:0-17728 GCA_965365505.1 uncultured Pyrinomonadaceae bacterium
CGCGACGAGCGTTTTTAACGGCGCGTTTATGGAACTGCTGACGAAGGAAATGCCTTTGATTTTATACCGCTTCAAACGCATTCTTTACTGGGGCGCGTCGTCGGTCAAAATGGATTTGACGACGATGGACGACGCGGCGGAATTTACGGCGCGGGCTGCGCTTGCCGATAACTCGCCGCGCTATTTGCGAATCGCCGGTGATCGCGTCAGCGCGGAAGACGTGCGCGATGTGATGACCGAAATCACGGACAAAAATTTCAAATTATTTCGCGCCGGAAGCATCGGTTTGCTCGACGTGATTATCAGCGTCGCCAAATTTCTTTTCCCTGCCAAAAACAATCTTTATCCGGCGTGGCAGGGAATGCAGTATATGCGCGATATGTCGGAAGGTCGCGCCGAATTTGTCCCGCTCGACAATGACCGTTACGGGCAAATGCAATGGACTTCGGTCGAAGAATTTTTGCGAAGCGAAAACGTCGAAAAGTTTGTTAAATGATAAAAAGTTCTCTGCGTTATCCGGGCGGGAAAAGTCGCGCGGCGAAATTGATCTCGACGCTGATTCCCGAATTTGACGAATATCGAGAACCGTTTTTGGGCGGCGGTTCGGTTTTCGTCTACGCAAAACAAAGATTTCCTAATAAAATTTTTTGGGTCAACGATTTATATTTCGAGCTTTTCAAATTTTGGGAAATGACGCAGAAAGATGTTGACGTGCTCACCCGAAAAATCTATGAATGGCGCGATCAATTTTCAATCGGAAAAGAATTGCACAAATTTCTCAACGAAAATCTCAACGGCTTTGACGATTTGGAACGCGCGGCGGCGTTCTTTATCTACAATCGCATTACATTTTCAGGCACGAGTCTGAGCGGCGGTTTCAGCCAAGCGGCGTTTGACGGAAGATTTACGATGAGCAGCATCGGGCGTTTGAAAGACTGCGCCGCGATTTTGGGCGGCGTGAAAATTACTAATCTCGATTATGAAGAATTGGTCAAACGCGGCGGCGAAAATGTGTTTATCTTTTGCGATCCGCCTTATTACGCGGCGACGAAATCCGCGCTTTATGGCAAAAACGGGAATCTGCACAAATCGTTCGACCACGAAAAATTTGCCGCCGCGATGAAAAACTGCCGACACAAATGGCTCATCACTTACGACGACAGCGAATACGTCAGGGATTTGTTTTCATTCGCAAAAATTACCGCCTGGGAAACAATCTATGGAATGAGAAACGTCACGGAAAATTCCAGCCAAAAAGGAACGGAACTTTTTATTACAAATTATTTATAGGCGGTAGTTTTTCCATCATTTGACAGTCTCTGGAATTAGAATTATTCTAAATCAAACTTCAGATAACAAACACGCAATGCAAGATATTGAAGGTTTAGGATTGACGAAACAGCGCGAAACCATTTTGCGGGTGATACGTGAATCGGACAAACATTTGACGGCAAACGAAGTCTTTGACGACGCTCGCCGACAGATGCCGGGAATTTCGTTCGCCACCGTCTATAATTCTCTGAATTACCTGAAAAAAGAAGGATTGATCGGCGAAATTAAATTCACGACGGGCGCGAATTTGTATGACGGCAAATTGGACAGGCACGACCACGCGCTTTGCAACCGCTGCGGAAAGCTGGTTGATTTGGAATTATCCATTCCGAAAAAACTGCTCGAAGAAGCGGCGAGCCGTTCGCAATTTAAACCGGATACGATTGAACTGACTTTGCGCGGTTTATGTCCCGAATGTAAAAAGCAGGAAAATTAAAATCAAAAAAATATAAAAGAAAATGGCAAACAATACAGAAAATCATAAGGCTTGGGAAACAAACGAATCGAGCCGCGAAAACGGCGAAAGCAACGGCAAAGGAACGGAGCATTTGAAGGACGGCGAAAACCATAAGGTTTGGGAAACTAACGATTCAACCCGCTGTCCGTTTACGGGCGGCGCGGTTAATTTTACGACCAGCACTCGGCGGTCAAACAACGATTGGTGGCCAAATATGCTGGATTTGAAAATTCTTCGCCAGCATTCTTCGTTATCCGATCCGATGGGCGAAGATTTCAACTACGCGGAAGAGTTTAAGACGCTTGATTTGAAAGCCGTCAAAGCGGATATTTTCGAGGTAATGACCAATTCGCAGGAATGGTGGCCGGCTGATTTCGGTCATTACGGTCCGCTGTTTATCCGAATGGCGTGGCACAGCGCGGGAACTTATCGCGTGCAGGACGGACGCGGCGGCGCGCGCGCGGGAGATTTGCGTTTTGCGCCGCTCAATAGTTGGCCCGACAACGCCAATCTCGACAAAGCCAGACTTTTGCTCTGGGGCGTGAAAAAGAAATACGGCAGAAAACTTTCGTGGGCTGATTTATTTGTTCTGACGGGAAACTGCGCGCTTGAATCAATGGGTTTTAAGACGTTCGGATTCGGCGGCGGACGCGAAGATGTCTGGGAACCGGACGAAGCGGTTTATTGGGGTTCGGAAGGCGAATGGCTCGGCGACGAACGTCATTCTGAGAATATGGAACTCGAAAATCCGCTCGCCGCCGACCATATGGGTTTGATTTACGTCAACCCGGAAGGTCCGAACGGAAATCCTGACCCAATCGGTTCGGGACATCTGATTCGCCAGACGTTCGGGCGAATGGCGATGAACGACGAAGAAACCGTCGCCTTGATCGCGGGCGGTCACACGTTCGGCAAAACCCACGGCGCAGCTGATCCGCAGAAATATATCGAAGCGGAACCGGCGGGCGCGGGCATCACGGAAATGAGCTTGGGCTGGCGAAACAAGTTCGGCAAAGGACATTCCGAAGACACGATTACGAGCGGCATCGAAGGCATCTGGACGAAAACTCCGGCGCAGTGGAGTCACGATTATTTCGAACATCTGTTCGGCTACGAATGGGAAATCACGAAAAGCCCGGCGGGCGCGTATCAGTGGAAACCGAAAGGCGACGCCGGAGCCGGTTTGATTCCCGACGCGCACGACCCAGAAAAGAAACACCAACCGTTTATGCTGACGACCGACATCGCGCTGCGGATTGACCCGGATTACGAAAAAGTTTCGCGCCGCTTTCTGGAAAATCCTGAAGAATTCGCTGACGCTTTCGCCCGCGCGTGGTATAAACTGACGCACCGCGATATGGGACCCAAAACGCGCTATCTCGGACCGGAAGTGCCGGAAGAAACTTTGATCTGGCAAGACCCGCTGCCGGAAGTTGATTTTGAACTCGTCAACGACGCGGACATCAACGAATTGAAAAAGAAAATTCTGGCTTCCGGCTTGACTGTTTCGCAATTGGTTTCGACCGCGTGGGCTTCGGCTTCGACATTTCGCGGTTCGGATTTGCGCGGCGGCGCGAACGGCGCGAGAATTCGCCTCTCGCCGCAGAGATATTGGGAAGCGAATAACCCCGCGCAGCTCGAAAACATTCTCGGAATTTTCGAAAGCATCCAGAAAGAATTCAACGACGCACAGGACGGAGTGATTCTTTCGGGCAAAAAGAAAATTTCGCTCGCCGATTTGATCGTTCTCGGCGGCTGCGCGGCAATCGAAAAAGCCGCGCAGGACGCAGGTTTCGACATCACCGTTCCGTTCGCGCCGGGTCGCGTTGATGCCGGACAGGATCAAACCGACATCGCTATGTTCCGCCATCTCGAACCGCTGGCTGACGGTTTCCGCAATTACCGCAAAACGCATCACAAGACTTCGGCGGAGGAAATGCTCATCGATAAAGCGCAGCTTTTGACCTTGAGCGCGCCGGAAATGACCGTTCTCGTCGGCGGCTTGCGTGTTCTCGACGCCAATTACGACGGCTCGAAACACGGCGTTTTCACCGACCGTCCCGGCACGCTGACCAACGACTTTTTCGTCAATCTGCTCGATTTCGGCACGACGTGGAAAGCCTTTTCCGAAGACGAAAACGAATTTGAAGGCACCGACCGCAAAACCGGCAACCGCAAATGGACCGGCACGCGCGTTGACCTCATCTTCGGCTCCAACTCCGAACTTCGTGCCATCGCCGAAGTCTACGCCTCGGACGACGCGCAGGAAAAATTCGTCCGCGATTTCGTCGCTGCGTGGAACAAGGTAATGAACCTCGACCGCTTCGATCTGGAACAGAACGATGTTCGATAGTTTTCAACAAACGAGCGCAATAAAACAAAAAGGACGAAGTTTCGGCTTCGTCCTTTTTTGTATATAATGAAAAATCAGGAGCGTTTATGAAATTGTTTATCCTAATCTGTTTCGTATTATTCTCAATTTGTTTTGCTCAGCAAAAGAAGGTTGCGCCAATTCCGATTGGTGATGAGCACCCCCCAAAACCACTTGTTGAGAAACCGAAAAAAACTCAACGCAAATATAAACAAACCGTTGAGGAAAAACTTAAAAGTTATTTTTACGGACGCGAGATAATTCCTTCAATTATCGTAAATAATACGGAACGCGACCAAACAAAAATCAATCTAGAAAACAATATAGTTGAATGGATTCGGAACGAGAATGAAACTAAAGTAAGAATCAATGATGACATTTTCACGCTGAAAGATAAGAAAACGATTAACGGTTTACAGGATGAAAATAATTTTGAGTCGGTTGATTTTGCCAACGACTGGGAACAAATTAAACTCTACAAATTCGGCGAAAGACAGTTAATCGGCATCAGTATGGATAACGAACCTTGCACAGGAATCGGTTGTAGTGTCGCCTTCCAGCTAATCTACGATTTGAAGACAAAAAGCAAAACTTTTTTCGGAACTTATCGAATAGAAAGAGAAGTCAACCTCTATGACTTCAAAAATGATGGAACAATAGATTATTTGGGTAAAACATATTCTGGCGGAAGCGATAGTGTCGCTAAAGAGATTAGCAATGTTTATAAACTATATTCCATAGATGAAAAAGGTGTTTTCCATTTACAACTTAATAATAAACAAACACCGTATTTTATAAAAAGAACTTTTGAACCGGAAGATTACAGTGAAATAGATGGTAAGTTTGAAGCAAATTGGATTGAAGAAATAAAGTAATGAATGACTTAAAACGTTTTTTAGACGCATAGGAAACGGATTACGAGCGTGCTTTGGCGGAAATAAGGCGCGGCAGAAAGCGGAGTTGTTGGATGTGGTATATTTTCCCGCAAATCGCGGGTGATGAAGTTTCAGCTTTATAGTTTTTTTACTAAAACCACTTTCGCGTTTGGAATTATGATTTAATCGCTTGGCGACTATTTTCGAAAATGAATTCTTGGAATAGAATCGAAAACCGTCGTTGTCCAGTATGAAGGACAGCGACGGTTTTCGTTTAGAGTTAATTTTCGTTTTTGCCGGCGAAGGCATTAAAGCGAAGGTCGTTTGAGAATTTCGGCTAATGCCAGCATGCGGGTTGAGTCGGCTGCGTTTTCGGTTGCGCGGGCGGCTTTTTCCAGCGCGGGCGCGAGTTTTTTCAGGCTTTTAGCATCTTTTCCTTTCAGGTTCGAGCTTTCGGCTTTTTGAATCGCCTGGCGAAGTTCGGTAATTTTGTCGGCGCTCAAAGTTTGCGAACGTTCGAGCTGATCAACATACGCTTTGGCGACGATTAGTTTACGCGACCATTCAATTTTTTCCTGATTCTGGACGTTTAGTTCCGCGACCTGAACGGTTTTTGCCGCGTCTATTTCATTTTGCGTTAAAAATTTCGTCGGTGTCAGTTCGAAAACGTCCAAACCGCGCGCGATTTCCGAGCCGTAAACGTAGCCGTTATACCAGTAAGCCGACCATTCGCCGCCGAGCAGAAGCGTTTTCGGGTCAATCGGACCGCGGTCGAAATAGGCGATTTCCGTCGGGTTCGCCGCGTCGGTGAAATCCATAATCGAGATGCCGCCCTGATACCACGCCTGAACTTTGATGTCGCGTCCGGGAACGGGAACGAGCGAGCCGTTGTGCGCGACGCAGTTTTCGCTGTCGCCTTGCGCGGCGGGCAGTTTGTAGTAGTTGGCGAAACTCAATTTGTTATCTTTCAAATTAAAAATCGCGTTCGCGCCCCATTTGTTCGGGTCGTTTTCGCGGCAGCGCGCGCCTAATCCGCCGCCCCATTCGTCGGTGAAAACGACTTTTTTGCCGTCGTTGGAAAACGAAGCCGAATGCCAGTAGGAATAGTTCGGGTCGTTGACCGCGTCAACGCGTTTCGGATTTGCCGGGTCGCGAATGTCGAGCAAAATCCCGTTGCCCGAACACGCGCCCGCCGCCAGCCCGATTGCCGAGTAAACGGTGATGTCGTGGCATTGATCGGTGACTTGTATTTTGCCGTCGCCGTCGTGCGAGCCGCCGTCGGTGAGAGCGTTGATGACGCCGGTTCTCGAATCCATAAATACGCGCGGACTCGAAACAATGCGCGCGTTTTGCGGAGCGGCGAGCGGCACTTTGATGACTTCGATGCGAAACAAAGCGGTGTTCGGATTTTTGTCCGGCGACTCGTCCGAACAGCCCGTTAATTCTTCGCCCGGACGCACGAAAGAAGTTCCCGAAACGTAGATGTAGACGTTGTTTTTATCCTTCGGATCGGTGACGAGCGTGTGCGTGTGCGAGCCGCGACAGGTTTGCACGGCGCCGATTTGTTTCGGATTTCTGATGTCGGAAATGTCGAAAATCCGCACGCCGCGAAAACGATCTTTCTGCACGTCGGGCTTTGGCTGTTGTCCTTCGGCAGGCGGCGCGACGGGCGCAAATCCCTGCGTGCTGCAATCGAGTCTGCCGTTCGGCATCTCGACCGACATAAACATCAGATTTTTATAAACCGAAACGTCGCCCTGACCGCCCGGACAAACAATCGAAGTCAGCAGCTTCGCGCCGGCGGGCTGGGAAATGTCGTAGATATTAACGCCGTAAAAATTGCCCTGAAACAAATGATTGCCCTGAAACGCCAAATCCGAATTGGCGAAACCGAGCTGTGCGAAAACGAGCTGATCCGGTTTCGGCATTTGTGAAGTGTCGCTAACGCCGAGAGTTCCGAGCATCTTCTGCACAATCGGGCTGTCGGCGTCGGTAGTGCCGAGCTGAAACGCGTCGGGCTTTTTAAGGAGCAAAAGGTGTTTCATGCCCATTGCCGCTTCGCCCGCATCGTATAATCCGGGCGACAATTTCGCGCGCGGATCGCTCGCGTCCGAACCGGTCATTCCCGCAGGCAGCGTCGGCGCGGGCTGCGGGTTTTCTTGCGCCAAAGTTCGAGCGGCAAAACACGAACATAAAAAAACAAAAACTAATAGTAAACTAAAAATATGAGTGCGTTCTTGGTTCATCATTTCTCCTCTTACGGTTTTTTATTCAGCATTAATTGCATAATATTGATTTCGGCGCGCTGCCCGCTGTCCACGTCGGTTGCGAAATTAAAAAGTTCGGCATCCTGTCCCGCGCCGGTCGTATTGAATAAATCCTTGACCATTACCAACGCTCCCTTGTGATGCTGAATCATTCCGCTCAAAAAAAGGCGGTCAAACTCAGCGCCGCTCGCTTTTTTGAGCGCGTCCATTTGTTTTTCGGTCAGCATTCCCGGCATCTGCATCTGATGGTGATGATGGCTCGACATATCCGCCATATCCATATCTTTCATATCGGGCATCGGCATCGAAGTCGGCTGCTTTCTCGCTTCGAGCCAGCGTTTCATAAAATTCATTTCATCCGACTGCGACTGACTGATACGCACGCCGAGAAGGCGAAGTTCTTTATTCTGTGTTCTGGCTTCGATAAGCGCCGTCATCTCGACCGCCTGCGCGTGATGCATAATCATTCCCTGCATAAACTCGACATCCTTCGGCGACAGCGCCGGCATCGTCGCCCGTGTCGTCGTCGGCAAAACACGAGTCGGTTGTCCCGGCGCGCCGGGCTGCACAACAACCGGCGCATCCTTCAAATCACTCTGTTGAGCGCAGACCGGAAGCACTAAAAAACATAAGACAGCAGCAGCAATAGAAATTGATTTCATATTAAATATTGAACTGAAAAATGAACACATTGACGTTGATTGCTTCAATATATCACTTCACTTTACCACAAAAAAAAGCCGCTCACTACTGATTTGCGAGCCGTGACTGCATAAGGCGCAAAGCACGGGTTATAATCAAAAAATGAACGACTTGAACCGTTTTATAGACGCGCAGGAAACGGATTACGAGTGTGCTTTGGCGGAAATAAGGTGCGGCAGAAAACAGAGTCATTGGATGTGGTATGTTTTCCCGCAGATTGCGGGTTTGGGATTCAGTTCGACATCAAAATTTTACGCGATCAAAGACAAAACGGAAGCGGAAGAATTTCTGCGGCATCCGGTTTTGGGCGCAAGATTAATTGAAATTTCCGAAGCGCTGCTCGAAATCGAAGGCAAAACGGCGCACGAGATTTTCGGCAGTCCCGACGACGTGAAATTAAAATCTTCGATGACTTTGTTCGGCGCGTTGGATGAAACGAATTCGGTTTTTCAAAAGGTTTTAAACAAATATTTTGACGGCGCGAAAGACCGGAGAACTTTGGAGTTGATTGGTGATTAGAAATCAAATGTCGAGTTTGTTCGCGGCTAAAAATTAAAAATGAAGGAAAATCTTTTTTCATACGGCACGCTTCAACGCAGTGATGTTCAATTAAAATTATTCGGACGGCTGTTAAGCGGCTCGAAGGACATTTTGAAAGGTTATAAACTCGTCTCGATTGAAATTACGGACGCTGTGTTTCTCGCAAAAGGCGACGGTGAACACCAACAGACGGCGATTCAGTCCAGAGACGAAACGGATTTTATCGAAGGAACGGCGTTTGAGATTTCAACGGAAGAACTGCTCTCGGCTGACGAATATGAACCGGGTAATTATCAAAGAATCGCGGTGTCGCTTCAGTCCGGCAAAAAAGCGTGGTTTTATGTCGCCGGTTAAACAATTTTCACAGCAAATTTTTCTGCAAATGTCCGTCGCTGCGCGCGGCGCAAAATCAGAAACAGGCGCGCTTGAATTTGCTTTCGGCGCGCTTCTTTTTTATTTTTAAGCAGATGACAGAAAAAAAAATAATCGCCAACCCGCTGGTTTCCATAATTATGGGCAGCACGTCCGATTGGGAAACGATGAAGAACGCCGCCGGTGTTTTGATCGAATTCGGCGTGCCGTTTGAAACAAAAGTCGTCTCGGCGCACCGCACGCCTGATTTGCTTTTTGAATTTGCCAAATCCGCCGAAACGCGCGGGCTTGAAGTCATTATCGCAGGCGCGGGCGGCGCGGCGCACCTGCCGGGAATGTGCGCTTCGCAAACTGTTGTGCCGGTCTTGGGCGTTCCCGTGCAGAGCAAAGCGTTATCAGGAATGGATTCCTTGCTTTCGATTGTTCAGATGCCCGCCGGAATTCCGGTCGGAACTTTGGCAATCGGCACGGCGGGCGCGAAAAACGCGGCGCTTTTAGCCGTTTCTATTCTGGCAAACTCGCGTCCTGAGCTAAGAGAAAGACTTCACGAATTTCGGCGAAATCAAACACAGACTGTTTTAGATTCCGAACTCAAATAATTTATGAAACCGAAGGAAATTTCTAAATTAATCGAAAAGGAAATCGGCGGTAATTGGTCAATTTCAAATTGGCATTACTGCGACTTAAAGAAATGTTTGATCCGTCCCAACAAAAGAAAAATACAATTTTTTGAGGAAGTTAAGGAAGTCTGGATTGTATTAGAAGAAAACCCCGAAACTCTTGAAGGTTACAAAGTTTTCTTCGATGACGAAACCAACAAATTTGGATTAGCCGCTTACTCAGAACCTTTCGGTTATGTTTGTAATCTTCACGACACTTTTCTTGGAGCATTCAAAGCAATGTAGCGAATGATTCAAAGAGATATCAATCATCGAAAGCCATTTTAATCAAAGGCTTTTCCGCTCGCTTTTCAGCTTTGTTGAGAAGCGTTTGCCTGTTAAAATATAAGTTATTAAACGAGTAAAATTAAACTTATGTATAGCGCAGAATCCGTGGCTAACGCATTTCTCGAATTAGCTCGCCGGAACAAGAAGTTTTTGACGAATATGCAGTTGCAGAAACTCGTCTATATGGCGCACGGATATTGTCTTGCCAAACTCGGCAGACCGCTTTTTCATAACAACATTCACGCTTTCGAATGGGGTCCGGTAATTCCGAATCTTTACAAGACGTTGCGGCACTACGGCGCGGGCGAAGTCAAGGATTCTATTTTGACCGATGAATCGCCGATTAGCGAAGACAGCCAGGAGATGGAAATAATCAGAGAAGTTTGGCAGGATTACGGCGAACTTTCCGGCTTGGAGTTGTCCGATTTGACGCATCGCAAAGGAACGCCGTGGAGTGAAACGTGGAGAACGAACCAGTTCGGCGTAATTTCGGATGAGCTGATCGCCGAACATTATCGGCAGGATTTGTATGAACGATTCGCTAACCAACCGTAGCGAGAACACAACAGCCGAGGATGAGGAAAATCCGTCAGCGGCTCAAGACACGCCTTCGGCTCAAGTCGAAAGGCGCGAAGTTCTGTTCGAATCGCAGACTGAAAACATCTCGCTGCCGCCCGACAAGCTCAACGATTTATTTTTAGAAGCCGAACTGACCGCCCGCCAGAAGGCGACCACCGAACTCGAACGGCTGCGAATCGAAAATCAAAAACTGCAAATCGAAAATCAAGGTTTGGAGCTGCAAAACCAGCGGCTTAAAGACGAAAGCGGACGACTGCGCGAACTGCACGACACGCGCAAACAATACGTCGGGAGACTCTTTTGGCTAATCGCATGGTGGCTCGCGGTCGTTGTCGCGCTCGTCGCTTTGACCGCCACGCTGAAAGACGTTTTCACGCTTGCCGACAGTGTTTTGATTGCCTTTATCACTTCGACGACCGTCAGCGTGATAGCTTTGTTTGTGATTGTCGCCAAATGGCTTTTTCCTGCAGCAGGCGACGATAAAAAGGATAATTGAATTTACTTTGCCGAAAAATTTGAATCGGAAATTAAATTTCCCGTAAAATCTCGTCGCGCCTGTCTAAAAGCTGCGCCGGATTGTTGGTGATAATCGCGTTAATACCCAAATTAACAGCGCGCCTTACCCATACCGGATTGTCAGCTGTCCAAATCGTCACCGGCATTTCCTTTTTCCGCGCCCGCTGCATAAATTTTCCGGTCGCCAGCGAACAATGAATTGAAAGTTCGTCTGCTCCGATGTCTTCAGCGAGTTTTATCATTCGTTTTTTCTTTCCCAGAAAAGTTAGAATTTTTGGCGCGAACAGCGCGGCGCGGCGAATTTCGGGAAGCTGTCGGCGCGTTTCGCAGACGGCTTCGAGGTTGAAACTTTTAACGATGATTTGCGGCAACAAATTCGTCCGGCGAATCGCCGCGCAGACAGCACTCGTCAGGGCGACGGTTTCCGCCTCTTTGCATTTCATTTCAAGATACAGCAAGCCCTTGTAGCCGTCGAAAAATTCCAATAATCGTTCGAGCGTCGGAACGGTTTCAGCGGAAAATTCAGCGTGCGATTTGTGCGGGTATCTTTCGTTGAACCAGCTGCCGACATCCAACCTTTCCAACTCGGCGGAAGTGTAATCCGCCACGCGAGTTTTATAATTTGCCAATCGCTGTAACTTTGAATCGTGGATGACGACTGGCACGCCGTCGCGCGCCAACCGCACATCAAACTCAACGCCGTCCGCGCTGATTTCGACCGCTCTGCGAAAAGCCGCCAAAGTATTTTCAGGCGCAAACGCGCTCGCGCCGCGATGCGCGATGATAAAAGGACGATTGGCGGGTTGAATCATCAAAACGGTCTTGAGTCTTTGGGCTTAGTTTTTTATGAATTAATTCGGGTTGGAGAAGCAAGATCAAAGACCCAAACCGAAAACCTATTTTTTTTCCAGCAGAAAAATCATTTTCGACCAGCCGATCGGCTCGGTCACGGGAAATTCGTGTTCGCCGACAATTTCAAAATATCCTTGAGCAATTTTTTCGATTTTTTCGATTGAATGAATTTTGAATTTATACAAAATTTCCAGCACCGCGCCGACGAACGACGGTTTCACAGGAATCAAAACGAGTTTCGCGCCCGGTTTCAACACGCGCGCAAATTCCTTCAAACCGTCTTTCAGCGGCACGTATTCCAATACGCCGCAGGTTAAAACCAAATCGAAAGTTTCGTCCGGGAAAGGCATCGCTAAAACATTGCCCTGCACGGCGCAGATATTTTTTGCGTCGGTTTTTTTGTCCTTCTTAAATTGTTCGCGGGAAACTTTCAACGAATTAAAGGATAAATCGAGCGCGACACATTTTTTCGATTTCAGATTCGCGGTTTGGAAGCCGAGCGTCACAATTCCCGTTCCGCTTCCGGCGTCCAAAACCAGCGAATTTTCGTCCAAATCTAAATCGAGCGATTCGAGATATTTCGCTACCGACGAACGATAGCCGTTGACCTTCATCGCCAGATTATGAACGTCGGCGATGCGGTCGTAAAAAGTCTGCGTTTTGCTTTCCGAGATTTCCTTTTTTTGATTCATTGCAGCCGACGGTCAAAAGATAAACAAGCGGATTTCCAATTTTTACTTTTACTTCTCTGCCAGCAGTTTTTCAATTTCGACGCGAATTTCCTCTTCGCGGCTGCGGCTCGAACCAATTTCGATGTAGCGAATCACGCCTTTGCGGTCAATTAAAACGGCGGTCGGAATCGCGCCCGCGCCGTAAGTGATTTGATTCGTGTTGTCTTTGGCAATGACAAAATCGTAAGGCAGCCGCTGTTTTTTTTTGAAGCGCTGCAGAAATTCGATTTCCGCCGCATTGTCCACCGGAAAGCCTTCCGCCGTGCCTTGATATTTCGTCACGCCCAAAATTTCCAGACCGTTTTGTTTGTAATTTTGATGCCATTCGATAAGCGACGGAAAAGAGTCAATGCACGGAGCGCACCACGTCGCCCAGAAATCGAGCATTACGACTTTACCGCGCAAGCTCGCCAGCGTTTGCGGCGTGCCGGGAAACCAGCGGTCAATCGCCGCGAGTTCCGGCGCGACACCGCCAAGCAGCTTGTAGTGTTTTTCGCGTCGTTTGAGCCGCCGCGCCGCGTCTTCCTGAAGCGGTTTCGCCGTAAAGTCTTTTGTGGTTTGCGCGAGCGCATTGGAATATAATTCGAGCGCGAGCGGCTTGCGGTTCGTCGCAATCAGATATTTGATGTTTTCATCAATCGCCGTGAAATAAATCGCGGACGAACCGACGGCGACGGCGGTTTTCCGCAAATCTTCGAGCGTCGTTTCAGCTTCTTTTTGTTTGCCGCCGTCGCGATAAATTTCAAATGCCGTCGTTCCCGCATCGAGCAATTCGTCGAGCGCGCGGGCGCGTGAAACAGCGTCTTTGATTAAAGTTTTGCTCGCGGCGTAGGCTTCTTCGGCGTGCGCGGCGGCTTTCGGCAGATTTTTCTCCGCACGATAGTTTTTCGCCAATTCGCTGTCCATTCGCAGCCGCTCGGTGAGTTTGATCGGCTCGGCTTTCAAATAATCGCCGAGAAGTTTTTCGGCTTCATCAAATCGTTTCTGACGCGCCGCGACGAAAATAATAATTGACCGCGCCGTCTGCAATTTTTCGGCTTCCGGACTTTCTGTCGCCAAAAATTTTTGAAACGACTCTGCCGCGTTGTCCGAATTGTCCGCCAGCCAGTTGAGCATTCCGGCATAGTAAAAATCTTCGCCCATCAGGTTTTCACGCGCTGCCAGAATCGTCGCATATTTCGCCGCCATCTGTTTCTGCTCGCGGACGGTTTGCCGGAAAAGATTATCGGTGTAGGGAATTTTTTTCGCCTCAAATTCAGCGAATTTCTTTTTCGTATATGTGTTCGCTTCGTCAAACATCTGCGCTGCGGTTAAATCGTTAATTGTCGTTTCGGTCGAAACCACCGGCGGCGCGTTCGGGTTGACGCGCCCGGATTGGGCAAAATCGGAATTTATGAAACCTAGTGAAAGGAAAATTGAAAATAATAAATAACGCATAACTAAAATTATCCTTTGGCGGCGAAAAAACGGCGCGGGCTGAAAATTTCTAAAAACTTCGATTCGGCGGTGCCGACTATTTTAGCGGCAATCATTTCCGCCGTTTTCGGCGCGAGTAAAATTCCGTTGCGATAATGCGCCGTGGCGATGAACAGGTTTTCGATTTCGGGAAACGCGCCTAATATCGGCAAACCGTCCGCTGCGAAAGGACGCAATCCCGCCCACTGTTCAACGATTTTCAGGCTGCCCAAACGCGGGGCGATTTCCAGCGCATTTTCCAGCAAAAAATCTCTGCCGCCCGCCGTGACGGATTTATCAAAACCGACCGCTTCGACCGTCGCGCCTGCTAAAATTCGCCCGTCCAGACGCGGCACAATGTAACCGCGCGGGCTGTAAATGACTTTTGAAAAAAGCCGGTTCGCCAGTTTGTAACTTATCATCTGCCCGCGAATCGGCGAAACTTTCGGCAAATCATAATCACCGATTTTGATGAGCGATGTCCACGCGCCCGTTGCAAAAACGACCGTCGCCGCAAAGTATTTTCCGTTAGCCGTTTCCGCGCCGATTGCTTTTTCGCCCTGTACTAAAAGATTTTTTACTTCTGCATCGGCGACAATTTCAATTCGATTGACGACGGCGTATTTTTGCAAAGCGGCGAGCAGTTTACGATTTTCGACTTGCCAATCGTTTTGGAAAAATAGTGCCTCGCGCACATCAGGCGAAACGAACGGCTCGATTTTTCGCGTATCGCTTGCCGTTAAATGTTCGACTTTTAATTTGGCTTTGGTCTGCCACTCGAAACGCTTTTGAATGTCCGCCGTGTCCGCGTCGGTGAAAGCTAAATAAAGAGTTCCGCTGCGGTCGAGTTCGACATCAACGCCGGTTTCGTCGAAAAGCCCGGCGGCAAACTGCGGGTAAAGACGGTTCGATTCGTCGCAGAGATGAAAAAATTCGTCGGCTTCGTCGGCTTCGGCTTGCGGCGCGAGCATTCCCGCCGCCGCGTAAGACGATTCTTTGCCGATTGCGCCGCGTTCGAGAATTGTAATATTACCAACGCCTTTTTTATGCAGTTCGCGGGCGATTGACAAACCGATAACGCCGCCGCCGATGATTAAAACTTCAGAATTCATTTGGAGGTCTTTCAAAATCTTCGGCTGCCCGCCGCATTTCCGGCAACCACTTCTTTATCCGCTTTCGTTCATATTGATTGTAAGAGTTGGTAAAAATCCGGTCAAACCAATATATTTTATGCGGTTTTGAAACTTCCGCCGAAACTTGGTAAATATTAGATATGGCAAAACACATAATCACGTTAATTCCTGGCGACGGCATCGGACCGGAAATCGTCGCGGCGACGGTTCGCATCATCGAGGCGGCGGGCGTTGATGTCGAATGGGACACGCAAATTATCGGCGCGCAGGCGTTAGAGAAATTCGGCGTGACGCTGCCCGAAGCGGCGACAAGTTCAATTATCAAAAATAAAGTCGCGCTCAAAGGACCGCTGACCACGCCGGTCGGCAAGGGTTTCACATCGGTCAACGTCGGTTTGCGGAAAACGCTCGATTTGTATGCCAACGTGCGTCCGATTCGCGCTCTGCCGAACATTCCCTGCAAATATCCGAATCTCGATTTGGTGATTGTGCGCGAAAACACTGAAGATTTATACGCCGGACTCGAACACACGGTCGTTCCCGGAGTAGTCGAAAGCATCAAAATCATCACGGAAAAAGCCTCGACCCGCATCTCACGTTACGCTTTTGAATTCGCCGTGCGCGAAGGCAGGAAAAAAGTCACCGCCGTTCATAAAGCGAACATTATGAAACTCTCGGACGGACTTTTTCTCGAAAGTTTCTACAACGCGGCGAAGGATTTTCCAGACATCGTTGCCGACGACAAAATCATTGACAACTGCTGTATGCAGCTCGTGATGAACCCGCAGCAATTCGATGTAATGGTGATGGAAAATCTTTACGGCGACATTGTTTCGGATTTGTGCGCCGGTTTAATCGGCGGTTTGGGGCTTGCGCCGGGCGCGAACATCGGCGAAATCGGCGCGGTCTTCGAAGCCGTTCACGGTTCTGCGCCCGACATCGCCGGTCAGGGCGTGGCAAACCCGACGGCACTTTTAATGTCGGCGATTTTAATGCTCAAGCACATCGGCGAACGCGAAGCGGCGGAAAATATCGAGCGGGCGATGCTCGAAGTTTTCGCCGACGGCACGACGATTACCAGAGATTTAGGCGGCACGGCGAAGACCGCCGACTTTGCCAATGCGATTATCGAGAAATTAAAAAGTTAATGACAAGCATGTGGGAGAAGCCAATTTCACACGGCGAGATTCTCAAAAACATCTGGAAACACCTCGATTTGGGAACGCTTCAGCGGCGGCATCCGTTTCATCAGCCCGTCTTCGGCACTGTCTGCGACAACGCGCCCGATTTGCGAATGGTCGTGCTGCGCCGATTCTGGCGCCGACCGCCATCTTTGGCATTTCACTCGCATAACGGTTCGCCGAAAATCCAACATATCAAATCGAACCCGAATGTCTACTGGCTGTTTTATCACCCGGAAGAAAAACTGCAAGTCCGCATCAAAGGCAAAGCGACGATTCATCTCGGCGACGAACTCGCCGAAGAACAATGGCAGTCAACCGAACTTTTCTCGCGCCGCTGCTACATCGGCGAAGCACCGACACAGCCAAGCAAAAAGCCGACTTCCGGCTTGCCCGACGGTTTAATCAATCGTGAACCGACGCGCCAAGAATCGGAAATCGGGCGCACCAACTTCGTCGTCGTCCGCTCGACCGTCCAAGAAATAGATTGCCTGGAACTCGGCGTGCGCGGTCATCGCCGCTCGCTCTTTGTGTGGAACGAATCGGGCGAACTCGAAACCAAATGGCTCACACCGTAAAAGTTTTTATTAACTTTCATTAACCTCCAACACCGTCAGAAACACTTCCTGTGGAATTTCGACGCGACCGGCTTTTAATTGATTTTATCGTCTTCGTCAGGCTCGACTTTCGGAACTTTGCTTAATGCTTGCAGAAATTTCTCACGGCTTCCGCGTTTCGCTCTTTCTTTTAAGTATTCGATTGTTGTCCACGCCGACGCTTTTTCGGCGATTGCCGAGGAAACGAATTGGTCAATCGTAATGCCTTCTTTTTCGGAAAGTTCACGGACTTGTTTTAATAAAGATTCGGGAACGGCTACGTTTTCGATAACAGTCATTTTATTTCTCCGATAATCTGTAAAAACTCTTTCGGTTTAATTGCTTTGATGCCAAACTTTACGGCTTCGGCAAAATCCTTTGTGTTAAAGGTAACAATATAATTACAGTTGCTTTCAACCGCTAATTCTAAAATGAAATCATCTTCGGGTCGCGCAGAATCGGTCGCCAAAGGTAGAAAATCTCATGCAGATTGGAATTTTGACACAGGAAATCGAGAATGTCATCAATTTCTTGATGGGATAAATTCGGATTGAGCGCGGGACGTTTCACAACGTCTTCATATTCTAAAACAAGAGCGACGGAAAGATTCATTTGAAAGCGCGAATCTTCAATCAAAGACAAAAGCCGAAACGATGCGCCGAACTGCGAACGCAAAGCCGAAAGCAAAACATTCGTGTCAATGAGAATTTGAAAAACATTAGCTCTCATTAACCTTCAAAACCGCTAAGAAAGCCTCTTGCGGAATTTCGACGCGCCCGACTTTTTTCATTCGCTTTTTGCCTTCTTTTTGTTTCTCTAACA
>CBDUBY010000061.1:0-17642 GCA_965365505.1 uncultured Pyrinomonadaceae bacterium
ATTAACGAGAAAAAAGGCGCGGACAAAGGCATTGACGGCGTTGCCTACACGCGCCAGTCGAAAGACGAAATCGCGCCCGTTCTACTCTCGGTCAAATCGGGCAAAAACGTCGGCGTATCCGAAGTGCGCGACCTTTTCGGCACGGTCAAATCGGAAGGCGCGGCGTGCGGCATTTACATCACGCGCACCGAACCAACCAAACCAATGATCGAATTCGCCAAACAGCAAGGGCAATTCAAACCGGAAAACTTCGCCGCGTTCGATAGACTGCAAATCGTCACGGTGCAGGAAATCTTAGACGGCGCGCGAATGAATCTGCCGCTGATGGAAGAAGTCACGAAACGGGCGCAGAAGGCGAGACCGAATAATCAAGCCGGTTTATTTGCCGATTAAATGCAGGTTTAAAAAGGTCATCGAAGATGACAAACATTATAGCCTGGCGAGAATCGCTAGGACGTGATGCCGTGATATTTCCCGTCGCTGAAGGTGACGCACAAAATGATGGGCAAATTGTGTATCGCTTTCAGCGACGGACTATCACTCATTACTTTTCCTAGCGATGCTCGCCGGGCTATATTGTTAATCGCCGTTGGCGACATTAAGAAACCTCACAGCGTTCTGAAAGTTATAGAATCGGAGAACGCCCGCCGAAAAAATCCGCGCCGCCTGTGCCGCCCGTTTAACCGTTGATTTGCTTTTCTGATTTTTTGCGCGAAAATAAGGCTTGAGTTATTTCAAGCCTTATTTTATTTTTCGGAGACAATATGAAATCGAATCGTTTCAGCAGACTCTTATTCATTTTCGCAATCGTCATTCTCAGCCAGCTCTCGGTGTTCGCGCAAGCCGCGCAGCCGCAAAGTGTAGAAGCATTAAAAAGCCGAACGCCGCAAGAGGCTCTTGCCAAATATATTAAAGAAAATTACACCAAGCGCGAAGTTTTGATTCCGATGCGCGACGGCGTGAAATTATTTACTTCGATTTACGAGCCGAAAGCGCGGGCGGAAGAATATCCGATTATGCTGTCGCGCACGCCTTACACGGTGCAGCCTTACGGCAAGGACAAGGACGGCAGCGAACAGTTCAAAACGTCGCTCGGACCCGACGAATTGTTTGCGCGCGAAGGCTATATTTTCGCGTATCAGGATGTGCGCGGACGCTGGATGAGCGAAGGCGAATTCGTGGACGTGCGTCCCGACATTGACAACAAAACCGCGAAGGATATTGACGAATCAACCGACACTTACGATACGGTCGAATGGCTTTTGAAAAACACTTCCGGCAACAACGGGCGCGTCGGGATGTGGGGCATTTCGTATCCGGGTTTTTATGTGACGGCGGGAATAATTGATTCGCATCCGGCAATCAAAGCCGCTTCGCCGCAAGCACCGGTCAGCGATTGGTTTCACGGCGACGATATGCACCACAACGGCGCGTTTTTCTTGGCGCAGAATTACGGCTTTTTCGGCTTTTTCGGACAGCCGCGACCTGTGCCGACTTCGGATTTTAATACGATAAAACGCTCAACCGGACGGCAAACCGAAGACGGCTATGACTTTTTTCTGCAAATGGGCGGCTTGAAAAACTCCGGTGATTTGTATGAGAAAAATCTGGGAACGCGCATCAAGTTTTGGGACGAAATGATGGCGCATCCGAATTACGACCAATACTGGAAAGACCGCAATATTCTGCCGAAACTCAAGAACATCAAAGCGGCGGTGATGACCGTCGGCGGCTGGTATGACAACGAAGATTTATTCGGCGCGCTCAGAACTTACCAGCATATCGAAAAACAAAATCCGGGAATTTATAACGTGCTGGTCGTCGGTCCATGGTCGCACGGCGGCTGGGTTCGCACCGACGGCGATTGGATTGGCACGGCTTATTTTGGCTATAAAACCGGCGTCGAATACCGCTCGAAATACGAATTGCCGTTTTTCAATAAATTCCTGAAAGACAAGGGCGACATCGCGCAAATCAAAGAAGTCAACCTGTTCGACACCGGCGCGAACGTCTGGCGCGAATACGGAAATTACGAACCGACGAACGGAACGGACACCGCGCTTTATTTGACTGAAAACGGCGGACTGACGTTTTCGGCGGAAGCGGTGAAAGCAAAAGAAGGATTCGACGAATACGTTTCCGACCCGATGAAACCCGTTCCCTACACGCAGAAAATCACGTCGAATTATCCGACCGATTTTATGACCGAAGACCAGCGTTTCGCCTCGACTCGTCCCGACGTGCTGGTTTATCAAACCGAGCCTTTGACCGAAGACATTACGGTTGCGGGCGACATCAAACCGTCGCTTGTCATTTCGTCGAGCGGCACGGATTCGGATTTCGTCGTGAAATTGATTGACGTTTTCCCGGACGATTATGATTTCCCGCTGACCGGAAACAAATTGCCGAACGGCGACCCGGAACGAGTCAAGCCGCCGGAAACGTCGGCGTTTTCCGTGTTCGAGCCGGGCGGTTATCAAATGCTGTTAAGAGGCGAACCGATGCCCGCCAGATTTAGAAATTCGTTTGAAAAGCCCGAACCGCTCGTGCCGAATCAGGCGACGAAATTAAATTTCACGATGCCGGGCGTGGCGCACACTTTCAAAAAAGGTCATCGGATAATGGTGCAGATTCAAAGCACCTGGTTTCCGCTCGTCGCCAGAAATCCGCAGAAGTTTATGGACAATTACAAACTCGGCACAAACGCGGATTTCGGGCGGGCGACGCAACGAATTTACTTCGGCGGCAAAAACGCTTCGGCGGTTATTCTACCGGTTACAAAAAAATTATGAATAAAATAAATCTGGTTTCTTTCATAGTGTTTTCGCTGGCGTTTAGCGCGTGTTACCAAAAAGGTTCAAGCAATACGTCTAGACCAATGCCTTCGTCAACTTCGTCGGCTTCGACGCCCGTCGCCGAAAAATCCGCCGCGCCGCCGTCAAATCAGCCGCAGACGGCTGAGATCGGCGGCGACGAGTTGAGCCGGGCTAAAAAAGCCGTCGAGTCTAAACCCGACGACGCAGAGGCGAACTTTAAACTCGCTAAAATTTACTCCGACCGGAAAGATTACCAAGCCGCGCTGCCGTATTTCGAAAAAGCGTCGAAAATCAAATTCACCTCGGTTGAGTATCTGATGGCTCTCGGCGACAATTACCGCCAACTGAAAAAATGCGATTACGCCGTCGTGCCTTATGGAAAAGTGATGGGCTTTGACGATAAAAACACCGGCGCTTATTACGGAATGGGTTTGTGTTATATCGAACTTAAAAACCGCATCGCCGCCGGACAGCAGGTTCGCAATCTCGAAAAGCTGGATAAAAACTTAGCTAAAAAGTTAGAGGATCAAATTCCAAAATAAAATCATCCGGTTAATTTTTCGAGATTATTAGAAGTCGAGATAATGAATCTCGGCTTTTTTAATTTTTCCCGAATCGTTTTTTCGGCGTAGTTTTGTTAGATTTCTTGTGTCGGAAAATTTTGATTTTACGGAGAATTTTTTATGCCTACAACTGCTATCGTCAGTGGAGTTTTATTAATTTTAGTCGGCATCGCCGGTTACGTCATTGGCGTTGTGAACGACAACGCGAGTCTGACGGCGTTAATTCCCGCCGTGTTCGGGTTGCTGCTTCTGATTCTCGGATTCGTCGCCAAATCAAACGAAAACTTGCGGAAACATCTGATGCACGCGGCTGTAGTGATTGGACTGTTGGGCTTTATTCTTCCGACCGGGCGGCTCGTTTCGGGGTGGAGCAAACTATCTGTTTCGCCAGCCGTTTTGTCGCAGGCGTTAATGGCTTTGATTTGCCTGTTTTTCGTTATTCTCAGCATTCAATCGTTCGTCAATGCGCGGCGCAATCGAACGAATGCGATTTAATTCATCGTCGGCAAATTAATTTCAACCGCCAAACCGTTTTCCGTATTCGCGGCTTTTATCGTTCCCTGATGCGCGTGAACGGCGCGTTCGGCGATTGCCAATCCTAAACCGATGCCGCCCGTTTTTCTTTCTCTGGCTTGGCTGACGCGATAAAACGGGCGGAACAATTTTTCCAATTCGTTTTCAGGAACGCCCGCGCCGTAATCTCTGACGGAGATTACGGCATTTTTATTTTCTTTCGTAATTTTTACTTCGACCTTCGTTTCGTCTTTCGTGTAACGCACGGCGTTTCGCAAAACATTTTCAATCGCGCTTCGCAGCAAATTTTCGTTGCCGAAAACTTTGACCGCCGCTTTTCCCGTAATCTCGACGGCTTTGCCCATCGCTTGCGCCTCAAAATGCGCGTCGGCAACGACTTGCTCGAAAACCTTGGTCAAATTCACTTCCGTTCGGTTAAAAGTTTCCGAGCCGGTTTCGAGTTTGGAAAGCACGAGCAGCCGCGAAATCATTTCGTTGAGCCGGTTCGATTCGGTTTCGATGCGCTCAATCATCGGTCTGGTCGCGTCATTCGATTTGGCGCGGGCGAGTTCGAGCGCGACATTCATCCGCGCCAGCGGCGAGCGCAATTCGTGGGAGATATCCTGCGTCAATCTTTTCTCCGACGTGACGAGCGTTTCGATGCGCTCCGCCATTTCATCGAATTCACGCGCCAGCGCGCCGAGTTCGTCGCGACGTTTGATGTCGAGCCGCGTGTGCAAATCGCCGCTCGCGAACTGCCGGGCAGCACTTCGCAACTTGGAAATCGGCGCGGTCAAATAACTAGCCAGCGCGTAGCAAACCAAACCGGCGGTTAAAATCACCGCCAAAATCTGCCAGATTTGGGTGGACGTGACGGCGGGAGCGTTAGGCATTCGCGGGCGTTCCCATTGCGTCACCAAAACGACGGTTTCGCCGTTTGCCAACATCGTTTTTCTGCCGATTAAATAATACGTTTCAAAGCGTTCAAATTCAGTTTCGTCACTGACGAGCGCTTGCTGCAAAATGTTAGAAACTTCGAGTTGTAAATTATTGCCCGCGATTTGCTCGCCGTTTATACGATAAACCGCAACCGCGCTGATGCGCTCGGAACTTTCCAGCCTTTTTAGAAACAACTCTAAACCCGCTTTGCCCTGCGCGTCGAAAATCTGCGCGGCGGTTTGGCTGTGAACATTCATTGATTCGCCGACTACGACCTGCCACTGTCGCACAATCGGTTCGGTTTGCAGCGTGCGCGTGACGAGTGTGACCGCGCCGACAATCAATGCCATCGCTAACCAAAACCACAAAAAGATTTTCAGGAATAAAGTCATTTATTTTTCGTTCGGCAAGGTGTAAATATAACCGACCGAGCGAATCGTTTTGATGAGTTCCGTTTCGTTTTCACGGCTGCCGAGTTTTTTTCGCAGATTGCTGATGTGCATATCCAGACTGCGGTCAAACGGCGACAGTTTGCGTTCTAAAACTCGTTCGCTCAAATCTTCTTTTTTGACGACTTTGCCCGCGTGTCGTAAAAGTTCCGCCAGCAAATCGAACTCGACCGATGTTAAATTCAAATCTTCGCCGTTTCTCAACGCCGAACGCGCCGAAATCTGCACTTCCACATCGTCAACTTTTAATTTGTCGTCCGCGTCCAAAGGCGCTTCGACGCGGCGTAGAATCGCCCGCAGCCGGGCGACGAGTTCGCGCGGATTAAAAGGTTTCGCCAGATAATCGTCCGCGCCGGTTTCCAGACCGACAATGCGTTCGTCGTCCGCGCCGCGCGCCGTCAGCATCAGCACCGGAATTTGCGATTGCTCGCGCAGTTCGCGCAACACATCAAAACCGTTTTTCTTCGGCAGCATCACGTCCAGAATCACCAAATCCGTTTCGCCTTTCAACGCCGTCTGCAATCCGGTTTCACCGTCGTGAACCACCTTCGTTTCAAAATTTTCGACCGCGAGGTATTCCGCCACGAGTTCGCAAAGTTCTTCGTCGTCGTCAATAATTAAAATTCGGTTCATATCTTCCATAATTTTACCGCAAACGGATTTTCTATGATGCGCGGAAATTCGATTTCACTCGCGTCTTTACATAAATTTGCAAATCGTTGACGATTGATTCGACGGCGAATCTGTTAGAATGTTGCTCTGCTTTATGCCGACCAAAATACAACAAATTGAAGATTCGGAACGCGGGAAAACAGTTTTGCGCGTCGAAGGCGAAATGACTTTTGAAGATGCCGTATTGTTAGAGAAAATTGCGCTCGAAATGCGCGAGGAATCGGGCAAAAACCTGACGATTGATCTTGCCGATTTGGATTTTCTCGACAGTGAAAGCGCGCCGATTTTGAAACGGCTTGAGCGCGAACATAAATTTGAAGTCGAAGGTTTAATGTTATTTCTGCAAAAGGCAGTCGAGGAAAACGAGAGCCGGAATGAAGATAAATGAGATTGCTGAATTCTTAAACGGAAAACTCGTCGGCGCGGGCGACATTGAAATTCTGCGCGTCGCAAGTTTGGACACGGCGCGGGCGAATGAAATTTCGTTCGTCGAAAAAATCGAAGCCGCCGAATCTCTGGCTGAAACTCTCGCGTCCTGCTTGCTCGTTCCCGAAAATTTCGACGCCGCGCTTCCCTGTTCATTCATCCGAGTCAAAAACACGAAGCTCGCCTTTGCTAAAATCGCCGCTAAACTTCATTCATCACCGATAAAAAAAGGCTGGCACGTAACCGCGAGCATTCACGAAAGCGCAGACGTTCGCGCGAGTTTTATCGGCGCATTCGTCAGCGTCGGAGAAAACTCTCAAATCGGCGAAACTTCGGAAATCTATGACGGCGTAAAAATCGGCAGCAACGTCACGATTCGCAAAGGTTCGATAATTTATCCAAATTGCGTTATTTACGATAATGTCGAAATTGGTTACGAGTGCATAATTCACGCCGGAACAATCATCGGCGCGGACGGTTTCGGTTTTGTGCGCGACGGTGCGAACGGTTACGTTAAATTTCCGCAAATTGGCACGGTTATTATTGAGGACAACGTTGAAATCGGCGCAAACAGTTGTATAGACCGCGGCGCGCTCGGCGAAACCAGAATCGGCGAGGGAACAAAGATTGATAATCTGGTGCAAATCGCGCACAACGTCCAAATCGGCAAGCGCGTGATTATCGCCGCGCAAACCGGAATTTCCGGCTCGACCGTCATCGAAGACGATTGCGTTATCGGTGGACAAGTCGGAATGGGCGATCACGCGACGGTGAAAAGCGGCGCGATAATCGGCTCGCAAGCCGGAGTTTTGCCGGGCAAAATCGTCCGCGCCGGTGTTTGGTGGGGAACGCCCGTCCAGCCGCTCGACGAATACAAACGCCAGAACGCGCACGTCAAAGGAATTGCCCGACTAAAAGATGAAGTTAAAGAACTGAAAGCGCAGATAAAAAATCTGAAAGAGGAAAATATATGAAAATCACCAAATATATTCACGCCTGTTTGTTAATCGAAAACGACGCTGACAAAATTCTTTTCGACCCGGGACTTTTTTCATTTGTCGAAGGCAAAGTCAAACCGTCGCAGTTCACTGATTTGGCGGCGATAATTCTAACGCATAATCATCCAGACCATATTGACCCTGATTCGCTCAAAGAGATTATGGAAAATAATCCGAACGCCGTTCTTCTGGCAAACAGCGAGATAAAGACGAAACTCGCCGAAAAGGAAATCAGCGTCGAGGCATTTGAAACGGGAACGCGCCGCATTGGTGATTTTACAATCGAAGCCTTTGACGCGCCGCACGAAAAAATCCTCGCCGACGAAATCCCGCAGAATACCGCTTATTTGATTGATGAGGTTTTCATTCATCCGGGCGATTCGCTCGCCGACAGCGTGATTAAATATGCACGAACGAAAATTCTCGCCCTGCCGACAATGGCTCCGTGGGAAACCGAACTGCAAACTT
Source organism: uncultured Pyrinomonadaceae bacterium (assembly GCA_965365505.1). Taxonomy (GTDB): domain Bacteria; phylum Acidobacteriota; class Blastocatellia; order Pyrinomonadales; family Pyrinomonadaceae. The sequence goes on from CBDUBY010000061.1 coordinate 7,845, forward strand.
TTGATTTTGCCAAAAAGATGCGCCCGCAATACGTCGTGCCGATTCACGACGGCTACGCCAAAGATTTTTTCCTCGAATCGCGTTATCAAAATTTCCAAAAACACCTGCAGCGAGAAAACATCGAGTTTCAATGGATGAGCAAAGCGGGCGATTGGTTTGAGATTTAGACGCGATAAATTTCAAAGATTAATATGACAATCGAATAATATTTCCGAACGGCGCAGCCGAAGTTATTGCTGAATTTTCTCGAAAGAATACTTGAGATAATAATTGATTTTTCAATTAAAAAAACTCTTCGGTAAACTGAAAGGACTAAAAATCGGTCAAAGAAGTTTTCTGTTTACGCCGATTTATTTTCGTTCAGCAACCTTAAAATCGCCGCTGCGGCTCGTTTCGACGCGCCGCCTTCTCCTAATGTTTCGACGACTTCGTTTAACTTTGCACGCATTTTTTCATTCGTTTCCGGTTCGAGCAAACGAAATAATTCCGCGCTCAAAGTTTCCGGCGTAAAATCGTCCTGAATCAGTTCTGCCGCCAATCTTTCCTGGGCAATCAAATTTATCAAGCCGAAATGTTCCACCGTGATTATCGGGCGCAGCAATTTGTAATTCAGCGCGGAAGTTTTATAAACAATCGCCATCGGCACATTGAGCATCGCCGTTTCCAACGTCGCCGTGCCGCTCGTGACTGCCGCCGCGTTTGAAGCGTTGAGGGCTTCGCGCGTTTCGTCTTTGACGACGGTTAGATTCGTCGGAACATTGCGGGCTTTAATTTTCGCCGCTTCAATTTCGGACGATTTGCGCGTCGGCGCGAGCGTGACGACGAATTGTAAATCTTGATTTTTGTTTTCCATAAGCGCGGCGGTTTCCAGCAGCGGCGGCAAAATTCTGGAGATTTCTTTACTGCGGCTTCCGGCGAGCAGCGAAATTATCGGCTTCGCGTTGTCGAGGTTGTGCTTGTGACAGAATTCTTCTTTGGTCATCGCCGACGCGACTTCGCCGGCGAGCGGATTGCCGACGTATTCGACGTGCGCGATGCCGCGCAAGGCATACCAATCTTTTTCAAACGGCAAAATCGTCAGCAGCAAATCAACCGAATTTCTAATCGTGGCGGCGCGATATTTGCGCCACGCCCAAAGCTGCGGCGAGATGTAATAGACGATTTTCAAATCGTGTTTCTTGAGCGATTTGGCGAGCTTCAAATTGAAATCGGGAAAATCTATCAGAATAACTGCGTCGGGTTTGCGCTCGATGGCGGCGGTTTTCAAACACTTAAAAGTCTTGAGAAACATCGGCAAAGCGCGGGCGATTTCCGGCAAGCCGACGATTGCCAAATCATCGGCGTTGACAATCGTTTCGACTCCGGCTTCACGCATTTTCGCGCCCGTCGCGCCGAAAAAATTGAATTGAGTTTCAGGTGATTCTTCGTGTAATGCGCGGACGAGTTTAGCGGCGTGCGCGTCACCCGACGCTTCGCCAGCCACCATCATTATTAAACATTCGGAGTTTTTCATTTCACGGTCAGATTCATTCTTGCAGCCTTAAACGAGTTGAAATCAATCAATTTACCGACAAATTTAATGATAAATGAAAAATGCCGAATGACAACCGAAACGAGTTTTTTGTGCATCAAAGAAGTTGTTTTTCGAGCTAATCAAAATTTAAATTTTATCAGTTGCTTGCCAGACGCATTTTTAACCTTTAAAATGCAATGTTTTGTATCAAGGGCGATTTTTTATTTTTTTGAGCAATCGTAAATTACGCTTTCGACATTTTATTTAGACACGGTTTTTTGGAGGAGTTTGTGAATTTTCGCATTATTTTTATTTTAACCATCGTTGCCATTTTCGGCGTTTCTCTCGACGCTTCGGCGCAGGTTGATTCGGTTATCGGGCAGATTACCAATTCGACGGTCGAATCGTTCGCTGGTGGCATCAGCGGTGACGGGCGATTTGTCGTCTTTGAATCAACCGGCAATTTAGCGACGGAAAATCCGCGCAATGCGGACGGCAACCGCGAAATTTTTCTTTTCGATTACGCGCAGCGGCGGACGTTTCAAATCACCAACACGACGAGTTTACGAAATGATACGGCGGTCGGCTTCACTCTGGCTAATATCAAAGTGCTTATCAGCAATATTCGTCCGGTCATCAGCAACGACGGTCGCTGGATTGCCTTCGGCTCGAACGCGACGACGGCGGTTGCCGGTTCGATGACTCCGAACACGACCAATCCGGGAAACTTTAACGCCGAATCTTTTAATCCGGTTGCTCCGGCGACGACTCCGCCTAATCCTTTGCTCGTTGACGGCAATACGGAGATGTGGCTGTATGAAATTCCCGCTGCTCCGGCTGCCGATTTAACTTCGGGCGCGGAACTTCCCATAACCGATTTGAGTGGCGGAACTTTTATTCGCGTGACCAACACTGCTCCGAGCAGACTGCCGTTTGCCGGAACAGCGACCAATCCGCCGGTCATTGCCGACGACAATCGCGATGCGAGCATTAATGACAACGGAAATGTTATCGCTTTCGTTTCTAACCGCGATTTAGTTACGACGGTCGGCAACGCTTCGCCGAATGCGAATGATGAGATTTTCACTTACGTTCGCGCCTCTGCCGCAACTAATCAGATAACCGTATCGCCGCGCGGAACGATTGTTGATCCGATTTATAATCAAAATCCTTCAATTTCCGGTCTCGGCACACGGGTCGCTTTTTTGAGTAATGCCAGCAATCCGTTCAGTCTAACGGTCGCCGGCACCAACACTGACCGTAACGTCGAGATTTTCTATGCCGATTTAGACGGCACAACCGGCGGCACGACCGATACTTCGGTTAAGAAACAGATAACGACGACGACACGCACGAATCCGGGCGATTTGGTGAACATCCTCGACCTCGGCAAGCGAATCAGCCGCGACGGGCGTTATATTGTGTTTGATTCGTTCGCCGATTTAGCCAGCGAACACGGCGGCGCGAACCAGCCGGGATTTGCCCTTTTCCTTTACGATGTGGAAGCCGTTTCGCCGGCTCCAAGTTTCCGGCGCATCGGACCGCGCAGCAATGCCGATGCCGGAGCTAGCGGCGGCGACGTGCCGCGTTACGCCGGTTTCACTGACACTGCGGCGAACGGCGCACCGGCAACTCTGGTTTTGGAAACGCGCCAGAACATTTTACCCAATGGCACGATTGCTCCGGACAACAACAGCGGATTAAATCCAGAAGTTGCGCGTCAGGCACAAATTTATTCCTATCCGTTAAATGTTCCGGTCACTGTTCCTCCGACAGAACCGACTTTTACCAGATTAACCAAATTGCCGACGCCGAATACCTTTATCGCGGCAACGCAGCCGCTGACGAGTAATTCCGTTCAGCGAATGGCTTTTAATTTAGCTTTAACCGAAGTTGGCACGGGAAATTTCGATTTGCAAAGCGAAGCGTTTTATTTTCTGCTTCCGACTCAAACAAGTTCCAGAGCCACCGAGTTGAATTTTGCGACGGGCGCGAGCCGCATTCCGGTTTCCGCCTCGCCCGTTCCGACACCGGAGACGACACCGACGCCGAGTCCGACACCGAGCGTTTCGCCGACTCCGGCAACACCGCCCGCCGTGCAAGGCGTGTCGCCCGGAATGCTGGCGATTTTTACTTTTCCTTTTGATGCCGAAAATCCGGCAGTTCCGCAGACGGCAGTCGGTTCGCTGTCGAGAAGTTTTACTTTACCGATCCAGCTTTCCGGCGTAACGTTAACCATTAACGGCGCGGCAGCCGGTTTGCAATCAATCAGTTCAAGGCAAATTGTTTTCGTCGTGCCGCCCGGACTCTTCGCCGTCAACCTTGCGCCGACCGTTTATCCGGTTGTAATAAATAATAATGGTAATGTGATACGCGGCTCGATAACCATTGTTCCGACGCGTCCCGATATTTTCGTGTTTCCGCCGATGACCGTAGCGACCGGATTTCCTGCGGCTCCGCCGAGAGGCGTAAATCGCGCCCGCATTTTCGATGTCACCAATACGGTGCCGCGAACCGAACCGTTTAACGTTACCACGCGCCGCATTCGAGGCGGATTGCGTGTTCCCACCGTTTTCAGAGTCTTTCTGACCGGCGTGAACAATCTTGTCGCCGGTGATCTGACGGTTCGTATCGGCAGTTCGCCGCCTGCTAATGCTGTGCCGACAATTGTAACCAGCGCGATTCTACGTGAACCCGGAGTTTATTCGTTTGATTTCACATTGCCCGCCGCATATCAGGGTGCAGGCGATGTTCCGATAATTGTTTCGGTAACGGCTAACGGCGTAACTTATACGAGCCGCCTTGACGATACGGCGCCGCGATTCAGGATTTTATAAACTATAAAACCGAAAAGGGGAAAAGCGGAAAAGTTTGCTTGAGCAAAATCAAGCAACTTTCTCGCTTTTCCCCTTTTTCGATTTTTCACTTATAATTTATTCAAATGAGATTTTTACAGAAATTCAATTTGTTTCGGTATTTCTTCCATTAAGAGAATCTTCTTTTTCAAATTCCTTCTAAGGAGCTTATAAAAAAAATTATGTCAACAAAAGATGTTAATACGATGCGAATTGCGCCTAAAGTGTGGCGCAACGGCGAGTTTATAGATTGGGATAATGCCCGCGTTCACGTTATGACGCACGCGATTCACTACGGTTCGAGCGTATTTGAAGGTATTCGCGCCTACAACACTGAGCGCGGTACGGCGATTTTTCGCTTGACCGAACATATCCAGCGTCTTTTGAATTCGGCGAAGGTTTATCGAATGGACAGCAAATTTAATCGCGAGGAACTTTGTCAGGCGGCGGTCGAATTAGTGCGCGGCGGCGGAATGGAAGAATGTTATATTCGTCCGGTCATTTTTCGCGGCTTGAACGAAGATAAGCCCGCGTTCGGCGTTAATCCGTTTCCGAATCCGATTGATTGTTATATGGCGGCTTGGGATTGGGGCAAATATCTGGGTGAAGAAGCACTGGAAACCGGCGTTGACGTTTGCGTTTCAAGCTGGACGCGCACGCCGGCAAATTCCCTGCCCGCCGTTGCCAAAGCCGGAGCGAATTATATGAATTCGCAGCTTATTAAAATGGAAGCGATTTTAGGCGGATTTTCCGAAGGCATCGCGCTCGACGACCGCGGTTATGTTTCCGAAGGTTCAGGCGAAAATCTTTTTGTCGTCAACAATGGCAAATTGATTACGCCGCCGCTCGGCGCATCAATTCTGCCGGGCATCACGCGCGATTCCGTTATTCAAATCGCCAAAGAACTCGGCATCCAAGTTGAAGAAGCAAACATCCAGCGCGCCGCTCTGTATCTGGCTGATGAATTATTTTTCACCGGCACCGCAGCCGAAATCACGCCGATTCGTTCGGTTGACCGCATCACGGTCGGCGCGGGCAAACGCGGCGAAATCACCAAACAATTGCAAGACGTTTTCTTCGATGTCATCTACGGCAGACGCGCCGCTCCGAACGATGCGCCGTGGCTAACCTATGTCAGCGAAACTGAAGAAAAAAAAACGGCGACCGCATCGGCTAATGAATAAACCAAACTAACTTTTGATTTGAAACTCGCATCATGTTGAAAAATGGTGCGAGTTTTATTTTGAGGAAAACTATGAGTCAGTTTGTCCGATTTTTTTATTCTACTTTTCGACTGTTATTAGTCAAGCGAAAACTTTTCAGTCTGTACAGAAGCGTCAACAAAATGAAAAATGCCATCAAGTCGGTGGTAATTTTGAAACTGAACGTTGACGATATTTAATTTGTTTACCTCACGACGATCGAGCCATAAAATTATTCAATGCTGAAAAATAAATTCATTCTGGAATTAACCGTTTTCGTCTGCGGCGCGCTCGTGATGATTTACGAGATCATCGGGTCGCGGCTGTTGTCGCCATATATCGGCGCGTCAACTTATGTTTGGACGAGTCTTATCGGTGTGATTCTCGCCGCCTTGAGTTTGGGCTACTGGCTCGGCGGCAAAGTCGCGGACAAGCGTCCCGAGCTGAAAATTCTGGCGTTTATCCTTTTTCTCGCGGGCGGTTTGGTCGCTTTGACTATTCTGCTCAAGGATTTGATTTTGTCGTTCATCGCGCAGATGTCAATCGGGCTGGAAATAAAATCGGTCGTCGCCGCGCTGCTGCTGTTCGCGCCCGCCAGCATTTTGCTCGGTTTTGTTACGCCTTACGCCGTGAAATTGAAACTGACGACGCTCGAAGACGCGGGCAAAACCGTCGGCAGACTTTACGCGCTTTCAACTGTCGGCAGTATTTTAGGAACTTTTCTCGCCGGATTCTTTTTAATTCCGTTTGTCGGCAGCGAAAAAACGCTTTACCTAATCGGCGCGACGCTCGTTGGTTTGTCAATTTTGCTCGCGCCGTTTGCTCTGACAAGATTGAGCATCGCCGTTCTGGTCACTTTTGTTTTAGCCGTTGTCGTCAACGAAGCCAAATTTTACATTCTGCGGCAGACAAATGATTTGCACGATATTGACACCGAATACAGCCGCGTTCAGGTTTTCAAAACCACTGACCCGAAAACCAAAAAACCGATGCGCGCCATCGCCACCGACCCGTATTTTATCCAGTCGGCGATGTTTCTCGATTCGGACGAACTCGTTCTCGAATACGCGGACTATTATCATCTTCTGCGACATTTCAAGCCTGATTTTGAAAACACTTTGCTGATTGGCGGCGCGGGTTATACGTTTCCGAATGAATATCTGAAAAAATATCCAACCGCGAAAATAGATGTCGTCGAAATTGACCCGCAGATGACGGAGATTGCCAAAAAGTTTTTTCGCCTGTATGAAAATCCGCGTTTGAACATCATTCATCGGGACGGACGAGTTTTTCTCAATCAATCCGAAGCGGACAAATACGACGCGGTTTTAATGGATGCCTTCGGCTCTCTTTTTTCCGTCCCGTTTCAACTGACGACGCTTGAAGCCGTGCGTAATATCAGCCGCGTTTTGAAAGAGGACGGCGTGGTGATTTTCAATCTCGGCGGCGCGATAAAAACCGACGCGGCAAAATTTCTGCAAGCTGAACTGAAAACTTACAAACAAATTTTCCCGCAAGTCTACCTTTTCAAAGTTAACCGCAATTACACCGACGATAAACTGCAAAACTTAATCATTGTCGCCTGTAAAAACAAAAACGTCGCCGCTTTATCAAGCCGCGACGCGGAAATTTCTAACCTTCTCGAAAACATCTACTCTGATGAAATAAATTCTGAAATCAAAATTCTTACTGACGACCTCGCGCCCGTCGAGTATTACAATTCGTTGGCTCAACGCGCTTATCGAAGATAATTCAATATTTACCGCAAGCCCTGTCCGATTTGCTGTGTTCCGAAAGTGCCGATGCCGTTCAGTCGGAAGCTGAAACTGAACCGATTCTCACGCCGGACGCCGACGTTGAAGGTTGAATACTGCATCGTGACTGAGCAACAGTCGAAAGCATAGCCTAAAGTTGCCAGCGTCGAGATGAGCGGCGATTCGCGGACGCCGCGACGGTTTTCAAAATCGAAGAAAAGTGATGTTCCGCCGTAAAAACCACGGTCGCGGTTGCCGACAAAAACTGACGGACTCCATTGCGAACCGCGCGAAGTTCCCGGTTCTTTGCCGAACGCATTGTTGAATTGCTGCAAGGACGGCACGAGCGTGATGGCGCGAGTGTAATAAAATGTCTGGAAAATTTTCAGCAGCGGTTTGTCGTAACCGATGGTCGCCGAGATGTCGCGCAGATTGCCGTTGGTGGTGTCTATGTCCATCCGCGTATTGACGAAAATCGTGCGCTGCGGGCGATAGGTCGCGTCAATGTTGATGGGCGAGAAGCGGCGCGGAACGCCGCCGAAAGTGTAAAACGAAAGCGCGGTCAGCGGTTCGAGTTGGTTGCGTCTGCCAGGCGTTAATGCGCCGCCGAATGTTTTGTCGAAAAAGTATTTGCCGCGCACGGTGACGGTGAAAATTTCATACGGCTGAATTGAAAGCGGGTCATTGCCGTATGAAGGATTTTCGCGCAACAGTTTTCTGGCTTCTTCGGTAACGGCTTCGGTGTAGCGGCGCGTGAAAATGCGGTTCGTCAAACCGTATTCGATTTCGTTCGTGTCGGTCGCTGTATCCTGATAATCAAAGCGAATGATTTTGTTGAAATTGTCAACGCCGTCAATGTATCGGTATGTCAGATACGGCTCGATTGTGTGGCGAAAGCGAAACGCGCCGTTGTCGCGATAGTAATTTTTCGCCAGTGCAACCGGTCGAAAATCGAATTCGAATTCGCCGTATTTTCTGGTCACGCTTTGCCCGACAACGCGGCGCATATCGTTGAATGAATCCGAATAATACGTCACACGCATTCCGCCCGTCGCCGTCACGGTGAAATATTTCGTGTTGAGCGGCACGGTGATTTGCGGGTGAATGTCTATGCGCTGGGCGAATTTGTTAGTGTTCACCGGTTCGTTGCCGGCGAGCAATCGGTAGAGATTAACATCTTCGACCTGTTCGCGGCGCGACACGCCTTCAAAAGCTGTCTTGAACGAGAAATAAACGCCGTCCAGATACGGAATTTGACTCGGACGTTTGTCGAAATTGATGCCGGGCAGATTTGTCGTTTTGATTCGAATATTCGGAATCGAAATCACTTCTGAACGCGCCCTGGCATTGAACGTATAACTTTTCCAACTTTTATTGACGTAAATTTGCGAAACTTCAATCGGCGAGATGATTTGCTGAATGCCGTCGGAGAAAACCTGCCGAAAATCGAGGTTTGAGGTCAGCCGCACGTCGGCGACGGCGGTAAAGCCGTTCTGAAAATAATGAACGCCGTCGGCGTAAATCAAACTTCCGCCCTGATTCGGATTGTCCGCGCTTTCCGCTTCGCCGAAAATGCGGTCTTTCACCGCGTAAAATCCGCCGTTAAAATACGAGCGCGAATTGGCGCGGCTGCGAAAATCTAATCCGTAGCCGATGCCGCGCGAAGCATATAAATCCGTCCGAAACGTTACGTCCGCGCTCTCGCCCAAAGTCTGGTAATAAGCAGTCGTTAGACGAAAACCTTTGTTGGCGGAAAAGCCGAAGCTCGGCGTGAGAAAACCCGATTGCCGGTCGCGCTTTTTTATCGGAATCGAAGCATACGGCAGCGGAATTATCGGAATATCTTTGACGCGAAATTTAGCGTTGTAAAGTTTTATTTTATCGTCGGGTCGAATGACGGCTTTGCCCGCCGTAAAGCTCCATTTCGGAATATTTTCCTCGCAAGCGGTGAATTTTCCGTTGATAACAACGACTTCATTTTCGCCCGTTCGTTCCACGCGGTCAGCGGTAAAATAAACCACCGTGCCGTCGTTCGTCTGATTGGTAAAGCCGGTTGATTCGACGAAAAAGCCGCGTTTGGTCGTGTAATTAAATTCGCCGGTCGAGCCGGTAATACGTTGGTCATCGCCCTGGTCAAACACGACGCTGCCTTCGGCGACCATTCGGGTTTCGGCTTCGTAAACCGTAATTTTATCGGCTTGCATACGATAAATGCCGTAATGCACGTCAACATTTCCCGAATGCACGACGATGCGTTTCCCGTCTTCGCCCTCAACCGTTTGGCGCGTCGAATAAACGACCAATTCGCCGTCGCCGCCTTCCAATTTAGAATCAGCAGTTTGTTTCGTTGTCGGCGCTTTAATGCTCTGCTCAGGCGTGATTGGACTGACGTTCGGCTGGTCGGTCAGCGGGTCGGCGACTTTTTTCTCGACCGGATTCGTCTGCTGCGCGTGGGCAGTCGCGGCAAGCAGAAA
>CBDUBY010000062.1:0-17350 GCA_965365505.1 uncultured Pyrinomonadaceae bacterium
ACCCGCAAATGAACATTCCGCCCGAACTGCCCGTTTTGCCTTTGCGCGACATCGTGATTTACCCGTTTATGATTGTGCCGCTCTTTGTTTCGCGCGACCGTTCGATTCGGGCGATTGACGAAGCGTTGAGCCAGAACCGGATGATTCTGCTCGTGTCGCAGAAGGATTTGGACAAAGAAGAACCGACGCAGGAAGATTTATACAAAGTTGGCACGGTCGCCGTGATTATGCGAATGCTGAAATTGCCCGACGGCAGAATTCGCATTTTGATTCAGGGACTTTCACGCGCCCGCGTCGAGTCGGTCGTCGCCGGAAACGAATACGTTAAAGGCACTCTTGTGCCGATTCCCGAACCGCTGCCGCCGACAAATTCCTTAGAAGTCGAAGCGTTAATTCGCAATGTGCGTTCTTTGATGGAGCGTGCGGCGAACTTGGGAAAAAACATCTCGCCGGAAGTTTTGGCGATTATTGCCAACCTGGACGACGCAGGCAGATTAGCCGACCTTTCCGCGTCGAATCTCGAATTAAAAGTCGAAGACGCGCAAAGCGTTCTCGATATTTTTGACCCGATTCTCCGCCTGCGCCGCGTCAACGATTTGCTTAGTAAGGAAATTGACGTTTTAACGGTTCAGCAGGAAATAAACACGCAGGCGCGCGCCGACATTGACCGCTCGCAGCGCGAATACTTTTTGCGGCAGCAGTTAAAAGCGATTCAATCGGAACTCGGCGAAGGAAACGAACTGTTTGAGGAGATCGAACAATACCGCGACAAAATTTTGAAAGCGAAAATGCCGCAGCACGCCGAAGAAGAATCGCTTCGTCAATTGAAAAAGTTGGAACGAATGCACCCGGACACGGCTGAAACGGCGACTTTGCGAAATTGGTTGGACATTATGACGGATTTGCCCTGGTCGAAATCTTCCAAAGACAATCTGAATTTGAAAAAAGCCGAGCGCATTTTAGACGAAGACCATTACGGTCTGGAGCGTGTCAAAGAACGTATGGTCGAAGCTCTCGCCGTCAGAAAATTGATGGAAAAACCGAAAGGCTCGATTCTGTGTCTGGTCGGACCGCCGGGCGTTGGGAAAACATCGCTTGGGCGTTCGATTGCCCGCGCTTTGAATCGAAAATTTGTTCGCCTGAGTCTGGGCGGTTTGCACGACGAAGCGGAAATTCGCGGTCATCGGCGAACGTATGTCGGCGCGATGCCGGGCAGAATTATTCAGGCGATTCAGCAAGCCGAAACCGTCAATCCGCTGATTATGCTCGACGAAATTGATAAAGTCGGCGCAGACTTTCGCGGCGACCCAAGCTCCGCGCTGCTGGAAGTTCTCGACCCGGAACAAAATTCGACGTTCCGCGACAATTATTTGAACGTGACGTTTGATTTGTCGAACGTGATGTTTATGACGACGGCGAATGTTCTGGATACGATTCAACCGGCACTGCGCGACCGTATGGAGATTATTTTCCTGTCCGGCTACACGGAAGAAGAAAAGCTGGAAATAGCCAAACGCCATTTGCTGCCAAAGCAGATTGAAGAAAACGGACTCGACAAAGCAGACGTTAAATTTGACCGCAAGGCTTTACAGAAAGTTATCGGCGAATACACGCAGGAAGCCGGATTGCGCCAATTGGAAAGAGAAATCGGTAAGATTTGCCGCAAGATTGCGCGTAAGAAAGCCGAACTCGAAGACGAGTTTGAACCGATTAAAGTCATTCCGCAAACGGTCAAAGATTATCTTCGCGCTCCGAAAATCTTCCCGGAAGTTGCTTTAAAAAAAGACGAAATCGGCACGGTTACGGGTCTTGCCTGGACAGCGGTCGGCGGCGATATTTTATTTATCGAAGCCCTGAAAACAAAGGGCAAGGGCAAATTGCAGTTGACCGGACAACTCGGCGAAGTAATGCAGGAATCGGCGCAGGCGGCGTTTTCCTTTGCCAAAGCCAGAGCCGAAGAACTCGGCATTAACCCGGAAGATTTTGAAAATTACGACATTCACGTTCATATTCCTGAAGGCGCAATCCCGAAAGACGGACCTTCTGCCGGAATTACGATGGCGACGGCAATCGTGTCGGTTCTCTCGCAGCGAGCCGTGAAAAAGGAAGTGGCGATGACCGGCGAAATCACTTTAAGAGGCAACGTCCTGCCTATCGGCGGAGTCAAAGAAAAACTGCTGGCGGCACGACGGGCGCATATCAAAACGGTGATTCTGCCCGCACCAAACGAACGCGATTTAGAAGATTTACCACAGGAAATTCGGGACGATTTAACCTTTATATTTGTTGAGAACGTGCGGGAAGTGTTTCGCGAGGCTTTGCAGGAAAGAAAGTCAGTTGATAAAGCGAAGGCTCGCACGGCAAAGTAAGCGACGGCGCGAAATTTTGACACTGTTTGAGAAATTATGTTATTTTATAAAGGTTTTCCTGTCAGAACGAATTAAACCCAAAAACAATTAGGGAACTTTTACCACGCACAGGCGTTTGAATTTTATATCAATTTATAAATTAGGTCGTTTTAAGGATTCGCCCTAACCCCGAAAATTTTTAACATAGGAGTATAGACGAACTAGATGAAAACTCGCCTTTATAAGGTCTTCAATATAACCGCAATTTTAACTTTTGTATTCGCTTTTAATGCTTTCGCGCAGCAAACGCCGGAAGTTGCCGAAGCCGAAGCGCGTTTTAATCAAATTACCGGAGAAGCCGGAAAATTTTTCAAACAGGGCTTGCTGAATATGGAGGACAATCGTCGTCCGCAAGCCGGCGAAGATTTCAACAAATCAGTCGAAGTTTTTTTGATGTCGGGCGTGAACGTCAGCCGCAATCCGAAACTTCAGAGTTGTTACAATCACTTGATTGAAACGGTTTATCAAATCGAATTTCCTTCGGACAAACAACTCAATCAAAAAATTCGCACCCTTTCAGCCGTTTGTAGCTGGAACTGGAACGAGAACGATTACACGCGCTCGGACAAAGTGGCGAAATTGGTTCTTACCGCTCCGATTACGAATAATACCGATGCGGTCGTCGCTGCTAATAATCAAATCAATCCGACGCTGCAAGGTTTTAACGAGCAGAAGTTTGAAGCTTCGCCGCTCGATGAATTAGCCAAACTCGAATTAACGCCTGAAGAACAACAGGTCGAAAACAATCCGGTCGCGCAGCAGCAATATCAATACATACAATACGCCGTTTCCAACAAATCGCTCGGATTTAACTTTCAGGTTCATCCGATGATTCAGCAATACGTCAATTATTATCAGGGACGCGGCAAAGCGACGATGGAAACCGGACTTTACCGTTCGGGAATGTTTATGCGAATGGCGCGTAGAATTTTCCGCGAAGAAGGTGTGCCGGAAAACGTCGCGTGGCTCGGACAAATCGAAAGCGCGTGGAAACCGTCGGCAATGTCGTGGGCTTCGGCTTCGGGTTTGTGGCAGTTTATTCCTGGAACAGGTTCGCGCTACGGCTTGCGCCGCACGCCGCATTTGGACGAGCGCAACAGTTTTGAAAAAGCGACTCGCGCGTCGGCTCAATATCTGAAATTCTTAGCTAACCGTTACGGCGGCAACTGGGAATTGGCGATGGGCGCGTATAACTGCGGCGAAGGCAATGTTGACAAAGCCATCCGCCGCGCCGGTGTCGCTAATTTCTGGACGGCTTATCCGTATCTGCCGAAGGAAACGCGCAATTACGTTCCGAACATTCTGGCGACGATTTTAATCGCCAACAATCCGAATCAATACGGCTTCGGTCACGTTCGACCCGCGCCGCAACTGCTTTACGACCAAATCCGCGTTCCGGCTTCGACTAATTTAAGTATTCTCGCTCAGGCATCGGATACGACGGTTGAATATCTTCGATATTTGAATCCCGAACTTCGCACGAATATGTCGCCGCCCGAACCGTATATCGTTCGCATTCCGCAAGGCAAATCGAACGAAGTCGTCGCGCTGTTCAGGAAAATGCCGAAGGCAAATGTTAATTTGGCGAGCATCACGAACACGACTGCCGGAGAAAACTGGCAGAACATCGCTAATCGCACCGGCGCAACCGTCGAGCAGTTACAAGCCGCCAACGGCAACGCGCCTGCGCCGAAAGGCAAAGTCGTCGTGCCGGGCAACAGTGTGCAGAAAACCAGCTATTCACGCCCGACCACGCCGAATGCCGCTTCGCAAAGAGCAAATGTTCGCATCGTGAAAGCTAAATCCGGCGATACGCTCGCCAAACTCGCGGCACGCGAAGGCGTTTCGGCAGTCGAACTCGCCAAATACAACGGTTTGCTACCGAACTCGATTTTATCGGCAGGGCGCGAAATTAAAATTCCGGCGAAATAGTTGAAGTAAAAGGATAAAAGGAAAATGGCAAAAGTTCGGATAATTCCTTACTTTTGCCATTTTCCTTTTATCCTTTGAAAAAACTCTTAGTCTTTTGAAAGCTCAACGCCCGTCGCCACAAACGAAATTTCCGTGACCGTGCCGTCGGCATTGATTTTATCGAACTTCGCGCCGTCGTCTTCCATCAAGTGTTTGACTTCTTCTTTGCTCAAAGTCTTAACCGACATTACGCCTTCGACCTTTGCTTTCAATCCAGCCGCGTCGAGCGGAACGAAAAAGGCGTGATCTTTCATTTTAATGCGAACTGCCGAAGCGTCTTTTGACGGCGCGAGTTCCATCCAGCAGCCTTCCATTTTGCACGAGCGCACAATCACGCCTTCAACCAAAATCGCTTTATCGGCATATTTCGCCGGATTCTTCATCGCCTTCGCCAATGAAACCTTCTCTGCCGTGCCGATTGCCGCGCCGCGCTTCATTTTGCCGTTGGCGTCGAAATTTGAAACTTTATCATCCGCCGTCGGTTTTTTCTCTTTCTCCATTTTCAACTGCTCTTTTGTCACCGGCGGTTTCGGTTCGTCAATCTTCGGCTGCGTTTCCTGCGCCGAAACAAAAATTGTCGAAGCTAAAGTTAAAGTCATTAATCCTGTAAATTTTTTCATAAAATCATCTCCGTTATAAAATTATTCAACACGCCCGTTTGGTAGATGACGTTTTCAGTCAAAGCCGTTGTCGAAACTTCTTTAATGGAAAAATCAATCTCGGAAAGTGTATGCTTGAAGTGTCAGCCGAATTATAGCAATGAATGAAAAACATATCCAAGTTGCCGGTATTTTTCTCACAGCGTTTTATGCCGTTTTCATCGCGTGGCTGTATTGGGTCGAGCCGAAATCTCTGGAAGAAGTTCCGACCAAAGCGCAAGCGAGCATCGAGAACGTGACGACGAAAACGCAGGTTGCCATCGGCACTTACGAGATTGACCAGACGAAATTCAGCGAGGGTTTAAAGGCTTTTCGGCAAGACAACTTTATGGTCGCCCGCGATAACTTTGAAAAAGCCGATACCGAACGGCGCGACGCGAAAACGCAATTCTACATCGCGTATAGTTTCTATCGGCAAGGCTTCGGCAGAGTTTCCAACGACGACGCGCTTTTCAAATCGGGCTTGGAACAAATCAACCGCGTGACGGCAATTGATAAAAATTTCAAATCCGACGACGCGAACCTGCAACTGAAAACGCCGGTCGAATTAAAAAACGAATTTGAAGAAGGCTTAAAAGTCACGGCGAGCGATTTTAATCCGCTCAAAGTGCTGCGCGAAAGAAAATGAACATATCCGAAGTCCAAAGTCCGAAGTCCGAAGTCCAGGAAGCGAGCGACGAAAGTTTGTTCGTCGTTGACGGCGAACTTTTGGAAGATTCGGAAATGAAAGATTTAGCGAAGACCGAAAACCCAAAACCCAAGACCCAAGACCGAAAAAGCGAAAAACAACAGGCGACAAACAACGGTCAAATTCAATATATTTTTCTGCCGCTCTTGTTTTTGACCGTCGCGCTGCTCGGCGGCTTGCGGCTGAACGCCGCGGATAATGCGTTTATTTTTTTGAAGCCCGCGCTCGTTTGTCTGATTTATGCGGTCGTTTTAATCGTTCTGTTTTTTCGGGCTGATTTGATACGGTTCGACGGCTGGTTCTCAGAGAGATTTTCGACGCTGCGAAACATCGCTAACGGCGCGGTTTTATTTTCGCTGTTTGCCGCTTCCGCGCAGATTTTTAATTCGTTGCTGCCCGAACGCGGCTTGCCGTTTTGGATTATCGGATTCTGTTTTTTCTGGACGCTCTGGAATAATCTGTTCGCCGAATTCGATACCAAAAGATTGATAAAAAGTTTGGGCGGCTTGTTTGGCTTGGCTTTCGCCGTCAAATATCTGGTGTTGGCAAATCTGACCGCGCCGACGAGTGAAAGTTGGTGGCAGGGAATTTTGGAAAACCCGACGCAGCAGGCTTTCACCTGGCTGCTCGATTTGCCGCGCTTTGCCGCCGGAACAGGTTACATTCAATTCTTCGCCGTGATTTTCTACTTGTTCGGATTGTTTCTGCTCTCGCCCGTTTCCGCATCTGAATCTGCGACTGACGCAGAAACCCGAGCGAAATAAGGATGATTTTAAGTTCACTGCCCTTTCATTCGTGCGGGTTTCCGCATTAGTCACTAGATTAAACTTGGCTGTAATCGAAACTACACCTGCAAAGTTTGTAGATTTTCGAGCCGCTGACCGACATCACGGTAATCAATGTTTTCGGCGTAAAGCTGTTCAAAGTAAGCGACGGATTTTTCCTGTTCGCTCGCTTCTTCGTGAGCGTTGCCGAGTTCGTAATACATCGCGTGTTTTTCCTCGTCGGTCAAATCCTCTACTTCCAGTCCGCGCTTAAACCATTTTATCGCGGCTTTTGGCATCTGCTTTTCAATAAAACAGTGTCCGAGCAGATTCGCGCACTGGAAGAATCGGCGTGTTCCGTCGTTTACTTCGACCAGATTTATCGCGTCCTGAAATTCGCGAATGGCATTTTCCATCAAACCCATTTCCTTATAGGCGGTCGCCAGATGATAATGCGTTTCGTATTCGTCGTCCGCGTCAAATTTTTCTTCTGCCGAATCGAACTGGTTTTTCAATTCGTCCAGCATATTATAGCCATTTGCGTTTTCAGCTTTTTCCTGAATTGGCGGCGCGGCGGCGTATGCGGTTTCGACAATGGTTTGCGTTTCGGGAACGTAGTTGCTCTCGACTACTGGCAGCTCTTGAGGAACGTAAGGGTTTTCGACGACAGTCGTTTTTTCCGGTTGAATTTCAATGCTCGGCATTGGCGAGACATTGCCGAGTCGGGCGCGAAGCTGCTCGATTTCTGTTCGCATACCAAATTCGGTTTCGAGTTCGTCCAGAGCTTTGGCGGCTAAATCGCTGTAATCCTGCTCGATGTAAAATTCGATGCTGTCGAGTTCTTTTTGCAGTTTCAGCCGCTCGGCGTGAGCCAGTTCGTTTGGCGGCGTGAACGAAGTTAAATTGTTCGCCTCATAGATGTTTTCGGCAACCGTTTCTCCGACCGTTCCGCTGTAAAATTCGAAATCCGTCGGAGCTTCAGGCAAATCGTGCTGAATTGGATTGCTCGCAGCGTAATCGAGCGAGCCCTGCACGTCTGCGAAACTGAATTCGGCGTGGTGTCCATTCGTTTCTCCGATTTCCGAGTAATTTTGGAACTGCGGAACTTCGGTGAAATTACTCGTTTCGGCGTAATTATCTTCGCTAATCGGCAAAGCGGTTTCAAATCCGTAGCTCGAACTTAATTCCTGAAGACGTTGCGCGTGCGCGGCTTCCTGCGGCGCAATCATCACGAGTTGCGAAAGCGCGTAATGCTCGGCTTCAAACGCTTCGTTGAGTTTGGCGGCTTCGGCTAATCTTTCGAGTGAGTTTTTCAAAGCGGCTTCGTCACGCTGCCAGCCGTGAAAACGCACGAGCAGGCGCAGAGCTTCAATTTGTTCGGGATTGCGAGCCAAAATTTCGTTTGTCCATTCCAGAAACTCGTCGGATTGACCGCCGTTAAGCAGATGTTCGGACGCTATCGAAAGAATGCGCGTCGCCGCGTTCAAATCGCTGCTTTTCAAATAAAGCCGGACAAGCTCCAAAAATTTCGGGTAATTTGCCGGTTCCTGTTCAACCAATTTGATAATGGCGCGTTCGGCTTGCGGCGGATTGTCTACGTCAATGTAGCAGTCAACCAACAAATAAAGAACGTCGCGGTTATTCGGCTGTTCGGCTAAAACTTCTTCGAGCTTCGTCGCCGCTTCGTCGGCGCAGCCGAGACCGATTTGCGATTTGACCAGACCTTTTAACGCCCGCAAGTCGTTCTTTTTGATGTCCAGAGCGCGGGAAAAAGAGGTCAGAGCCGACTCGAATTTGTCGTGTTTAATAAACCTCAAACCGGCTTCGATAAACGCGCGCGCCGCTTCTTCGAGCTGTTCTTCCTGCCAGCACGTTTCGGCGATTCGCAAATAAATTTCCGTATTGTTCGGGTCGAGTTCGGCGATCTGTTTCCAGATGGCGAGGGCTTCGATTTTCTGTCCGCGTTTCTGATAATGTTCAGCGAGCGTGGTGTAATGAATTCGCGCTTCGGCGACCGAGCCTTTCGATTGATAAAGCTCGGCGAGCTTTGCCGAAATTTCTATCAAACCGGGTTCGATGCGTGAGATTTTGTTATAAACCGCAATCGCTTTGTGAGAAAAACCCTGTGTATTGTAATAATCGGCGACTAGCGTGAAACAACCGACGGCTTCCTGCTTGTCGCGGTTTTTCGCATATAAATCTCCGAGGATGTTTAAGGTGCTGTAATCGCGCGGGTCGTTCTCGACGACTCGCTGATATTCGTTGATTGCCCCGCGAATTTTGCCTTGCGAAAGAAATCGCTCGGCATTCCGCATCGCTTTGTTTTTGTCGAAGCTCATTGTGAATCAAATGCCACCGGAAACCGGATGTTTTTCTTGAATTAAAGTATGTCGGTAAAGAATAGCGGGCGGGTAGGTTAAGGATTGGCAAATTATTTCCCGCTTAATCTCCAAACTAAAATTAGCACATTCAAAAAGGTCATGTCAACGGGTTTTAACACAGTTGGTAATAGTTGGTAAAGTGCGTTTCCCGGAAAATCAACTTTGATTTTTCACCCTAATTTTTTTAGTCTTATAGTTTGTTTTCGAGAAGCTAAATTTTATGCAAGCACTAATCCTGGCGGGCGGCAAAGGCACACGGCTGCGCCCGCTCACCGTCTACACGCCGAAGCCGATTGTCCCGGTTTTGAATCGCCCTTTCCTGTTATATCAAATCGAAATTCTGCGGCGGGCGGGCATTAAAGACATTACGCTTTCGCTAAATTATCAGCCGGATAAAATCGAACAGCAATTGGGCGACGGCGCGAATTATGGTGTGAATCTGCGTTACATTACCGAGCCTTCGCCGATGGGAACGGGCGGCGCATATAAATATGCGGCAGCGGCGATTCGTGAAACGACCGTTGTTTTTAACGGCGACGTTTTGACCGATCTGGATATTTTCAAAGTCATCGGTTTTCATCAGCAGAAAAAAGCCGACGCGACGATTGTTCTCACGCCGGTCGAAAACCCTTCGGCTTACGGTCTGGTCGAAACCGAAGCGGGCGGACGGGTTTTGCGCTTTCTGGAAAAACCGAACGCGGAAGAACTTGCCAATTTAACGACGAACAACATTAACGCCGGAATTTATATTTTAGAGCCGGGCGTTCTGGATTTGATTCCCGAAGGCGAAAACACATCGTTTGAATACAATGTCTTTCCCGAGTTGCTCAGACGCGAAAAAGAATTTTATGCGTTCGTGATGAATGCGAATTACTGGCGCGACATTGGAACTCCAGCGAGTTATCTGGCGGCGCATCACGATTTTTTGAGCGGGCAGATAAAAACATTCAAAGTCGAAAAATCAATTGAAGCCGATGTCGCGACGATGGCGGCGGTTGATAAAACCTCGATTCTCGGCGCGGGCTGCATCGTCAAACCGAACGCGCGAATCATTAATTCAGTTATCGGCGCAGGCGTTCACATAGAGGAAAAAGCCGTCATTGAAAACTCCGTCGTTTGGGCGCACACCAGAATTTCTACGCAAGCGCAAATCCGCGACGCGATTGTCGGACGCAGTTGTCACATCGGCAGAAACG
The DNA here is from genome assembly GCA_965365505.1 of uncultured Pyrinomonadaceae bacterium. Classification (GTDB taxonomy): domain Bacteria; phylum Acidobacteriota; class Blastocatellia; order Pyrinomonadales; family Pyrinomonadaceae. Next base: position 10,068 of record CBDUBY010000062.1, read on the forward strand.
CCTCGGTCGGCGCGGGCGCGGTTCTTGGCGATAAAACGTCGCTAACTGATTACACGCGAGTCTGATTACCGAAAAATGGAGGTTTTAAAGTCACGGAACGACACAAAGAAATATAAAACAATACAAAGATGTTCTTCGTGCCGTTTCCTGGTTCTGTATCCTTATCGTTTCTCGCTTATATGTTGACATTCAAAGGCGAAAAAATTAGAATTCAGGCAAACGACCGATACGCAGAAAGAAAAAATTTCTTCTCCCGTTCAAGACGGACGTTTTGTTTCCAACCCCTAACAAAAGGTATCTAATAATTTATTTCAGGAAGGAGAGTAGCGAAATGCGAAGAAAAATTTTCCCTGTAACGCTGGCAATCTGTTTGTCGGCTCTTGTTTTTACGACGACTGCTTTGGCTCAGCAGAAATTTAACATCAGTTTAACCGGCGCACAAGAGGCTCCAAGCCCGGTCGCGTCGCCGGGCAAAGGCACGTGCTCGCTGACGCTGAACACTGCTGAAACGCAAATCACGATTAGTTGCAGTTGGTCGGGTTTGACCTCGAACGTCGTCGCCGGACATATTCACGATGCTGGTCCGGTCGGCGTGTCTGGTCCGGTGCGTTTTAATTTCAATTTAACCGGCAGCACAAGCGGCTCGTTCGGTCCGTTGACGTTCAATCCGACACCGGCGCAGATCGCCGATTTGCGGGCAAAGCGTTGGTATGTAAACATCCACACGCAAAATTTCGGCAGCGGGGAAATTCGCGGACAGGTCAAACCGGCGACCACGATTTTTGACTTTGACGGCGACGGGCGCACCGATTTCCGAATCCTGCGTCCGAACGATAACGGTTACTATGTTTTGAACAGCAGAAGCGGCAACATTACATTTAACTCATTCGCCTCAGCGGGAACATTGAGTTCGGTCGCCGATGATTACGACGGCGACGGCAGAGGCGATTTAGTGGCGTTCTTCAGCGAAGGCACGACGCGCGTTTGGCGCATTCTGCAAACCGCGACCAATACGGTTCGAGAAGAGCGTTTCGGAACGACGGCGACGACCGACCAGATTTTGCCGTCCGACTATGACGGCGACGGTAAAACCGACATCGCTATTTTCCGCCGCACGACCGGCGTTTGGTATATTCTCCGCAGTACTGACGGACAGACGCAGGCGGAAGCCTACGGCGCGGCGAACGACATCGCGGCGGTCGGCGATTTCGATAAAGACGGTAAGAGCGATTTGACGGTTATTCGCGGCGGCACGAATTTTATTAACTGGTTCACGCGCCGCAGTTCTGACGGGCAAACGCAAGTCGTCGGGTTTGGCGGCGCAGTCACGCCGGCGGGCGACACGATTTTTGCCGGCGCCCAAGTTGACTTTGATGGGGACGGCATCCAAGACCATATGATTGTGCGCGACTCGAACGGCGGGGCGACCACCGGCGGAACCTTCACTGTTTACAGCCGCCTTAGTTCAAACGGTCAACAATTCTCTCTGCCTTACGGATTAGACACTGACGCTCTTCGTTTCGGTGATTATGACGGCGACGGCAAAACCGATATTGTCGCGCGGCGCACCGAAGGCGGCATCTATAATTGGTATGTTTATCAAAGTTCCAACGCGCAGGTCAGAGTCGTGTCGTTCGGCGGAACAGGCGACTTAAGAATGATCGAGCCGGAAGAAGACATTAATTCTGTGTTTGAAGTATTCTAAATTCGTCGCGGAATTTGATCTTAAAAAAGACCGCTCGCTTAACTGCGGCGGTCTTTTTACGTCTATAATACTTTTATGCCCGAATTGCCCGAAGTCGAGCTCGTCGCTCAATCGTTGAATAATCTGGTTAAGAATCGCCGCATTATCGCTGCCGAATTGCTGCGCGCGCGGCTTGCGCCTTTTAACTCAATCGAGGACTTTGCCGGAAAATTATCCGGCGCGAAAATAAATGCGGTTGTTCGGCGCGGCAAGCATATTTTGTTTGATTTGGATAACGGCAACACGCTCATCGCGCATTTGCGGATGAGCGGTAGATTTATGCTGTTGCCGACCGAGCGCGAAAATCCGAAATACACGCACGCCGCGTTTTATTTTGAAGGCGATGACGCACGGCTCGTTTTTCAAGACCAGCGCCATTTCGGTTTTATGCGCGTCGTCGAAACCGCGAAATTGTTTGAGGTAAAAGAATTGAAATCGCTCGCGCCCGAACCGTTCGGCGACGATTTCAGCAAAAAGTATTTCCGCGAGATTTTGCAAACGTCGAAACGAAGTTTGAAGGAATTTCTGCTCGACCAAACGAAGGTGACGGGTTTGGGAAACATCTACGCTTCGGAGGCGATGTTTCTGGCACGAATTAATCCGCAAATTCCCGCGAACAAAGTTCCGATAAAAAAAGCAGACATCTTATTTGAAAAAATCCGCGAAGTTTTGGCGGAATCAATCCGGCACGGCTCGACTTTAAACGTCAACCCGGAAAACATTGACGGCAGTTATTACGGCGGCGGGTATACAAACGGCTGGCGCGTTTATGATCGCGAACGAGAATCGTGCGTGAGCTGCAATACTGAAATCCAAAGACTAAAACAAGCCGGACGTTCGACGTATTTTTGTCCGAAGTGTCAGAAATAAAAATCACGGTAATTTCTTTGACATTTTCTGCGGTTTGAAACAAAATCGCTGCTGACTGGAAGGAAAAACTTATGAAATCAAAATTATTTTTATTCGGTGTTTTGCTATCAATCACCGCCCTGTTTCCTGCCGATGTGTTCGCTTGCGCCTGCTGCGCCGAAACAGGTCATTACAGCATTCGCACCAACAAGCCGGGAGAATTTCAGCTTGGCATTTTGCAGGAAATGGAATTCGACAAAACCGCTGCACTGTTTATGACCGAAGCCGAATTTGCAATAATTAAAGGTTTAGAAGCGATTCAAGCGGAAATGTCCGCGCCCGGCTGGGTCGCAGGTCCGGGCGAGATTGGTTTTTCGAGCGTCTTCGCCGCGAAAGCCTGGAAGCTGAATTTCAAAACTCCAAAAGGCAAAACCGGCGTTTTAACTTTGCCGATACCGGCGCAAATGGTGAATTACAGCGTGGACATTCACGATGGCAAAAGCTTTGGCGGCAACGGACCGATGCTTTATAAAGAATGGCGTTTCAAAGGCAACGTCCAAAGCGGAACGGGATTTTTGCAGGCGGGAATCGTTAAGCCGACAACTTATTTTCTCGTTTTTCAAGGACGCGGAAACGGCTGTGACGACGTGACGAATTTTACGCATTGGCATCTGGAAATTAACGGCGCGAAAGCCCAATATGAATTTTTCGGCAAACTGACTTCGGGCACTTCGTTTGGAGCGGACGAAGATGAAGACATGGAAAATTAATCTTAAATTTTTCAACTTGACACACTTCCGGTAAAAAAGGCAGAATTTATTTTCAACAATCGTGGTGAGTTATAGCGACTTGCGACCACGTTAAATAAACTGCTAAACAGCGAAATAAAAAGATTTCTATTAAAAATCTCGCGCTGTTTTCGACAGGCGAGATTTTTTGGTTTTGTTCGCGGTTTATATTTTGTCGGTTAATCCTGTCTTCGAGGCAAAATATAAACCGCGGGCAATCGGGTTTTTATGAGAAATTTCAGAGAAGTTTTAGATTCCGACGGCGTTTTCGTATTTGACGGCGCAGTCGGAACGCGCCTTTACGACAAAGGCGTTTATATCAATCGCAGTTACGACGAATTGAATTTAACGCAGCCGGATTTGGTGCGCGAAGTCCACGCCGAATACGTCAAAGCGGGCGCGGATATTATTGAAACAAATACTTTCGGCGCGACGCGCCATCGCCTGCAAGCCTACAGCCTCGAAAACCAGTTAAAAGAAATCAACATCGCGGGCGCGCGTTTGGCGCGTGAAGCCGCAGGCGAAAACGTCTTTGTCGCGGGCGCGATCGGTCCGCTCGATTTGCGAATTGAACCTTACGGACCGACATCTTTCGACGAGGCGAAAGAAATGTTCGCCGAACAAGTTTCCGCGCTTCTCGAAGGCGGCGTTGACCTTTTTCTGCTCGAAACTTTTTCGGATTTGTCCGAGATTCAGCAGGCGATACGAGCGTGCAAAGAGCTTTCCAATTTGCCGATAATCGCGCAAATGACGATTGCCACGAGCGGCGAAACCATTTTCGGTGCGGACGCGGAAACCATTACGCGGCGGCTCGACGAATACGGCGCGGATGTCATCGGATTAAATTGCGGCGTCGGTCCGACGCACATTTTAACGGCGCTCGAACGAATGCGCGGCGCAACGACGAAACGTCTTTCCGCGCAGCCGAACGCAGGTTTGCCGCGCGACGTTCAAGGGCGACAGTTTTATATGTGTTCGCCCGAATATATGTCGAAGTTCGCCAAAAGATTTATCAAAGCGGGCGCGACGTTTATCGGCGGCTGCTGCGGAACGACACCGCAGCATATTAAATTAATTTCCGATGCGGTTCGGGCAATTTCGCCGCGCGCCGCGAAAGCTGCCGCCGCGCCGAAAGAAACAACGAAAGTTATTGATTTAAAGCCGGCTGATGTCGAAATCGTTTCGCCGGAAGAGCGTTCAAATTGGTCGCGGAAAATCGCTCGCGGCGAATTCGTCACGAGCGTCGAAGTTCTGCCGCCGAAAGGCTGCGACGCGGCGAAGACTTTAGACGCCATCAGCATTTTAAAGTCGGCAGGCGTTGACGCGGTGAACATTCCCGACGGACCGCGCGCGCAAACCAGAATGAGCGCGCAGGCGACCGCGATTCTTGTCGAACAAAAGCTCGGCATCGAAACGGTTTTGCACTACTGTTGCCGCGACCGCAATCTGCTCGGAATGATGTCAGATTTGCTCGGTGCGGCAGCTCTCGGTCTGCATAACCTTTTGATTATCACGGGCGATCCGCCGAAAATGGGACCGTTTCCAGACGCGACCGCCGTTTTCGATATTGACTCAATCGGCTTGACGAATATGGTCAACCGCCTGAATCACGGGCTTGATTTGGGCAATAATCCAATCGGCTGCCCGACAGCTTTTTCCATCGGTGTCGGCGTGAATCCGGGCGCGATAAATTTGGATGAAGAAATCAAACGCTTTGAGTGGAAAGTCGAAGCCGGCGCGGAATACGCCATCACGCAACCGGTTTACGACACAAAACAACTGCGCGATTTTCTGAAACGCATCGAACACGTTCGCATTCCGATTGTCGCCGGAATTTTCCCGCTCGTCTCGATTCGCAACGCCGAGTTTATGCACCACGAAGTTCCGGGCGTGGTCATCACGGAAAGCATTCTAGAACGAATGCGAAAAGCGTCCGACATCTCGAAAGAAGCGGCGCGTGAAGAAGGAATAAAAATCGCCCGCGAGTCTTTGACCGAAGTTCAGGATTTGATTCAGGGTGTGCAGGTTTCCGCGCCGTTCGGCAATGTGAAATACGCGCTGCAAGTTTTCGACGTGCTGCCGCAATTCGCCAATCAAAAAGAAGCGGCGACGATTTCATAATCAAACTGTCAGAACCGCCCGCTACCGCAGGCGGTTCTGACCCCGATTTTATTGTCACAAAATCCAGCCGAGTGGTGTTTCCTCGATAGAAAACGCAAGTTTCAATAATCAAACACAATTTCGGAGGGATTTTTTCGATGAAAGTAAATTCAGGTAATAGATTTTTCGTTTTAATAATAGGCATTCTTTTCTTATCAGGCACAGCCGTTTTTGCACAGGACAAAAACGATAAGTCTAGTAAGAGTAAAGGATTTTGCGAAAACTATAATTATTCGAGCGGCGACAAAGTTTCATTTAAAGAAGTTCGTGAAACGACGATTCGCGCCGGAAGTTTGTTGGATGTTGACGGCGGACGCAACGGCGGCATCAAGATTAAAGGCGAAGACCGCAGCGACGTGCTGGTTCGCGCCTGCGTTCAAACGACGGGCGTAACGGACGAAGCGGCGCGGGCGTTGGCGAAAAATATCCGCATTGAAACCGGCGGAAGCGTCCGCGCGGAAAACTCGACGGGCGATTCGGATTGGGCGGTGTCGTTTGAAATTCTCGTTCCGCGCCCAACCAATCTTAAACTCGAAGCGCACAACGGCGGCATCGGCATCAGCGGCGTAGATGGAACGATGGAATTCAAAACGACGAACGGCGGTCTGCATCTGAGCGATGTGGCGGGCGACGTAAAAGGCACGACGGTCAACGGCGGCGTTCACGTTACGTTGTCGGGCAACGGCTGGAAAGGCAGCGGTTTGGATTTGCAAACGACGAACGGCGGCGTTCATCTGGAAATTTCCGAAAACTACGCGGCGCGGATTGAAACCGGCACAATCAACGGCGGATTCAAAAGCAACATCGCCGCGCTGAACGTCGAACGAACCGACCGCCAGCGCAGTATGCGAATCAACACCGACCTGAACGGCGGCGGCGCGCCGATTCGTTTAATAACAACAAATGGCGGCGTTCATATTAGTTCGGCGGCTAAAAATCTCTAACTTTTCAACCGTATCGGAATTCGTTTTATGTGGCTTTATACGAAATCTCTTTTCGTATAAAGCCATAATCGTTTGAGGACATCTCTGACCTTTTTATTCGCCGACTAATCTGCGCCGTTTGGACATCGGGCGAAAAAGTTGGCACAATAATTTACGTAAAATTTTTCTTCCGTAATCAAAACGCGCGTCGCCTTTTCGCCGATTCAGAAACAATCGAAATGCAGTTAGTAGATTTAGAAAAAGAAACTTCCGAAGCGGGCGGCTTGCGTCTGGTTTCGGATAACCGCGAACCGCACCAGTTTCCGGTTATCGAAAAGCAGTTCGTCAATTTTATGTTTCTGCGCGTCAACCCCGATTGGCGCAAGCTCAACCCGGCGACCAAAGGAATTTTCAAAGCCGAATTTCAAACCGTTTTTAACGAGTTCAGCGACGACTTTTTGCTATTCAGTTACTCGCTCGTCGGTTTCGATTCAAAAGCCGATTTAATGTTCTGGCGCATCGGCAATTCGCTCGATTTGATTCAGGAAATGACGGCGAAACTTTATCGCACGAATCTCGGAAGTTTTCTGGAAACGACCGACAATTATCTGTCCGTAACGAAAAAAATGATGTTTTTGCCGCCCGACGAAAACGACAATCGCGAAGACCGCTATCACGTCAAAGCGGGCGCGAAAAAATATCATTTCGTTTACCCGTGCGCGAAACACAGCGATTGGTATGACAAGACGGGCGAAGAGCGCGATGCGCTGGTCGAAGAAAATTTTATGGTCGGCAAGAAATTTGAAAATATCAAAATTC
>CBDUBY010000063.1:0-17139 GCA_965365505.1 uncultured Pyrinomonadaceae bacterium
GAAACCAGACTCGCGCTTTTTCAGCACGCGGTTGACGAACGCTCGCCGACGCATCACGCCCGAAACCGACAGGCGCGCGTTACTTTCGGCAGAGATTGGGCGCGCGATTCGATTATTGATGTTTTTCACGAAGACGTAGCGCGTTACCGCATAATTTTTTCGCGCGAACTCGAAGAAAATTCGATGGAGAGTTTGGCAAGCGGAAAAATCCCGCAGCTTCACGCCTGGCGGATGCATAACGGGACAATCTGGCGTTGGAATCGTCCGTGTTACGGCGTGATGAACGGCGTGCCGAGCCTGAGAATAGAAGCGAGATTTCTGCCCGCCGGTCCGACCGTTCTGGATGAAATGGCAAACGCGGCTTTTTTCCTCGGGCTGATGATGGCTTTGCCCGAAGAGTTTGGCGACGCGGCGGAAAAAATGTCGTTCGACGACGCGAAAACGAATTTTTTCAGCGCGGCGCGATTCGGTTTGAAATCGCAAATCGTCTGGCTCGACGGCGAAAGCTATCGCGCCAAAAATTTGATTGCTGATGAATTGCTTCCGCGTGCGCGGCGCGGGTTGGAAAAAGTCGGCGTTGATGCCGGTGACATCGAAAGATATTTGGGCGTGTTGGAAGAGCGCGTCGCGCAGGAAAAAACCGGCGCGCGCTGGATGCTCGACTCGCTGTGTGCGATGGACAAACGCGCCAAAAAGAACGTGCGAATGAGAAGCCTGACCGCCGCAATGAAAGCGAATCAGGAAACAGGCGAGCCGATGCACAAATGGAGTCTCGCGCAGATTCCCGAAAAGTCCGACTGGATTGACAATTACAAAACGGTCGAGCAATTTATGGCGACCGATTTATTCACCGTTCGACCCGAAGACGTGATTGATTTGGCGGCAAATCTGATGCACTGGAAGCATGTCCGCCACGTTCCGGTCGAAGACGACGAAGGAAAATTAGTCGGTGTAGTTTCGCACCGTGATCTTCTGGAATTATTCGCGCTCGGCAAGACAAATGAAAAATCGGAAATTATCGTGCGCGACGTGATGAAATGTAATCTGTTTACCATCGCGCCCGAAACATCAACACTCGAAGCATTGTTTTTAATGCGCGAAAAAAATATCGGCTGTCTGCCGGTGATTAAAAACGAACGGCTCGTCGGACTGATTACCGCTTACGATTTTCTGACCGTTTCGGCGAAATTGTTTGAGGAGAGATTGGTAAATTTTAAGTGAAAACTTTTGGTAACGGACAAAAGTAATGCGCAGACGGTTCTGCTAAATTGGTCGCCGGCTTCAGCCGGCGACCAATTTAGCAGAAGTGGCGCAGCAATCGAAGAAGCGTTGTTTTCAGCTCTTACTAAAACTTCTTATGAACCTGCCCGAGTGAAGTGTGAATTTTTTCGCATTAAGAGAAATTTTTCGCAGTCGCTTGATAAAAATCCGCAACATTCGATTCGCAAAACCGCGCGGATTATTGACAATTCCGCCGATAGATTTGCGGAACGCCTCTTGCGCTGTTAAAAGCTAAGATGAAACAGCAGGGAACGCAGCCAAATCAGGAAGTAACAAGCGGCATTCTGCAGAGCACATCAAATGGAGGCAACAATGAAAATCTTAATAGCAACCGACGGCTCGACATTTAGCGATGCGGCTATCGAAAAAGTTTGTCAAATGTTTGAAAATTCTGAAGACGCGCACGTAAAAATCGTTTCCGCGTATGAACCGCCGGTGATGGCTGTCGCCGCGCCGTTTGCATTTCCTACCGGATACAATCCGGTTCTTGAAAAGGAATTCAAGGATTTGGCGACGCAAACCATCGCTGAAGCCGAGCGGAAAATCGGTGAGCGTTTTCCCGGTTTGAAGGATAATCTTTCGACTCGCGTTTTGTGCGGCTCGCCGCAAAGGACGATTGTCGAGGAAGCTGAAAATTGGGGCGCGGATTTAATCGTCGTCGGTTCGCACGGCTATGGATTTTGGGAACGAATGTTTCTCGGTTCGGTTTCAAACGCAATTGTGCATCAGGCTCCCTGCTCGGTTTTAATCGTTCGCTAATCCAAGAAATTTCGTCGGCGACGCTTGTTAAATAAAGCAGCTATGAAAACTCTAAATAACTTAAAAATTAACCCCAAATGCCTTGATTGCGATCTTCGTTCGGAAAGCTTCTTTTGCAATCTTTCGCAGGCTAATATGCAAATTTTCGAGTCGCTGAAAATAACAAACTTTTATCAGAAAGGCGCCGCGCTTTTCGTCGAAGGTCAGCCTTCAAACGGAATTTATATGCTTTGTCACGGGCGCGTCAAACTTTCCACCTGTTCAAAGGACGGCAAAGTAATCATTCTGCATATTGCCGAAGCCGGCGAAGTTTTGGGGTTGAGCGCGACGGTTTCCGATTCGATTCATATCGCAACGGCTGAGGCGCTTGAACCGTGTCAGGTGAGCTATGTCAGAAACAATGAATTCGTGCGCTTTTTGGAACAGAATGCCGAAGCCTGTCTGAGCGCGGTCAAACAACTCAGCCAGAATTACCACACCGCTTGCCTTCAGATATGTTCTCTCGGACTTTCCAGCACGGTCGCCGACAAATTGGCGACGCTTTTTCTCGGTTGGTGCAAGGCAAGCTGCGAAGACGCGGACGGCGTTCATCTGAAAATCTCCTACACGCACGAAGAACTCGCGCAGATGATTGGCACTTCGCGCGAAACCGTGACGAGACTTTTGAAATCTTTTAGGGACAAACGCCTGATAAAACAAAACGGCTCAGAATTAATTATTACCGACAGGGCAAAGCTGGAAGCGACAATCGGAGCCAGACCCAAACTCAGGTCTTGATGACGGTCACTTGTTTGCGCGCCGCGTGTTCTGATTTTTTGAATGCTAAAGTGCCAATATATTTCGCCTTGGAAAGATGAGGTGAAGAAGATGTTTCTCGAACACCAACTTATAATCGGAAGTTTTTTTTCGTTGTCGGCAGATAAATTATTTTGTCAATCTGCGCCAGAATCTCTCGAATCTTTAGCCGCAATCAAACAAACGAAATGTTTTGATAAGGATGTCGTGGTTTCTGCCGCAGGCGACGTGCCGCGCTTCGTTTATATTCTCAGTAAAGGTCAGGCGCAACTGAGTTTAGACTCTCACTCAGACCTCGCGCGGCTGGTCAAGCCGAATGAAATTTTCGGATTGATCGAGATGATGGCGAACTCGTCTTACAAAATGAATCTCGAAACAATCACGCCTTGCGTTTTCGAGATTATTGAAAAAAGCGATTTCACAAACTTTCTTCACAACGAACCGGAAATATGTCTGCGGCTCGTAAAATCGCTCGGTTCGAATCTTCAAAAAAGCCAACATTTTCTCTGTTCCATCTGCTAATTAAAATTTCTTCATTCGCTCAAAAAAATGTGACCGTTATCACAGATTTACTCGGCTTTAAAATTTACAATTTTTCACGCAAAAAGTATTTCCAATTTACAAATTAATCGGTCAAGGCAACACGCAACCGGAAATGGCACAATGACTTCAATAAAAAATATCAAGGTCGGCTTTTTTTTCGTTTTCATTTTTTTCTTTTTGGTCTGGTTAATTTCGGGAACGCTTTCCAAAGCAATCGGAACGAGCCGCGCCGAAGAAACAAATTCGGTAATCGCCGCAGCAACGCCGACTCCAAAAAGCGACGAATATGTCGGAACGGAGACCTGCGCCGCTTGTCACGAAGATGCTTTTAAGAGTTTCTCCGGCACAAAGCACCACAAGCTCGCCGAAGTGAAAAGCTGGAAGGATAAGGTTCAAGGCTGCGAATCATGCCACGGTCCCGGCAAAGCGCACGCTGAAGACCCGAAGATTGCCAACATAATTTCATTTAAGGGAAAAGACCCGAAGGAAACCTCGGAAACTTGTTTGGGCTGTCATTCGGGCAAGGAAGAACACAATCAATTCCGGCGCGGCGAACACTGGCGCAACAACGTCGGCTGCACGGATTGTCACACGGCTCACGGTCCGAATCACGGTGAATTCAAAGACGGTTCGATGACGCTGGTCAAGGATGCGTCCAAACAACAGCCCGCGCCGGCAATGCTCAAATCAAACGAACAGCAGCTTTGTATCAGTTGCCACAGCGAAGTCAAATCGCATTTCAACAAACCTTTCCGGCATAAAGTTATGGAAGGCACGATGAAGTGCAGCGATTGTCACAATCCGCACGGCGGTTTTGAATTGAAACAAACCAAGCTCGCCGTCGGCGCGGACACCGCTTGTCTCAAATGCCACACGGACAAACAAGGTCCGTTTGTTTTTGAACACGCCCCGCTGCAAATCGAAGGCTGTGCGGCGTGTCATACGCCGCACGGTTCAGCCAATCCAAGATTACTCAAACGCCACCAAGTCCGGCAGCTTTGTCTAGAGTGCCACAGCGGAATCACCAACCAACTTTCCGACACTCCGGCGGGCGGACCGCACGACCAGCGAAACCTGCGCTCACGAAACTGCACGGTTTGTCACACGGCAATTCACGGCTCAAACGCGCATCCGGCGTTCTTTAGATGATGAATAAGAGGAGGAAAAACAACTTTCAAAATTAACCGGAAAGTAAGCATAACCATTATGAAAAACAAAATCTTATTCATCGCAATTTTAGCAATCGGAAATCTGCTTTCAGCAACGATTTGTTCACAAGCGCAAACGCCTTTGCCGTCGCCTTCAGACGAAAACGTGACAATCGGCGGATACGAAATTACTTCGAGTGTGGAACTCGGAGTGCGCGGGCTTGAAGTTAACGGCAATAACAACAAATATCGAAGCGATTTCGATTACAAACCCGGTTTTCGATTTTTCGATTCGAGTTTTTTAATGGAAGATAAAGACGGTAAAAACGACGGTTTATTCGATTCGTTGCTGATAACTTCTTCCGGCTGGAACTCAGACCCGACGGGTTCGGTGCGAGTTAATATGGAAAAGACGGGCGCGTATCGCTTCGATTCAAACGTGCGGCGCGTTCGTTATTATAATCAACTGGAAAACCACGCGCGCGGCTGGAAGGGCGCGGATACGCAGCGCAATTTCGGCGATTTCGATTTGCTTGTTCGACCGGAAGACGAAAATTTCAGGATGCGTTTCGGCGTGTCGTTTTATCGCACAACCGGAATTGCGGGTTTTACCACCAGACCGTTTAGCGACGAGTTTCCGATTACCAGAAACGTTGATTTGAGTTCAAACGATTTTCGCGCCGGTGTGGACGGAAAACTAGCGGGCTTTAGAATGTCGCTCACGGGCGGCTTTCGCAAATTCAAAGATTCGACAATCTATACGCTGCTCGCGCCGAATCCCGGAGCTAATCTAATGAATACCTCCGTTTTGACGGCATTCGAGCGAATTTATCCGATAAAAGGCGATACGAAATACGGTATGTTCACCATCCAGCGGACTTTTGACGAAAGGCTGGATTTCACCGGACGTTTTATCTATTCATTAACTGACAGAGGATTTAATCTCGATGAAAAAGCTTTCGGGCGGGACGCTTCAAATAATATCATCAGTCCTGATTCGTATTTCCTGTTCGGCGGCGCGAAACGCACGCAGTCGAGAGGCGACCTCGGCGCGACTTACGCGATCACCAATAAGTTCAGAATTTCAAATACTTTTTCTTTTGACCAATACGACATCACCGGCGATAGTCTCTTAAATCAGATAACGATCTCGCGGACGGCAACCGGCGGTCCCCGTCCGACGACGTTCGCTAATACGTCTTATTACCGTTTGAATGGTTACAAGCGTTTTCAAAATACCCTCGAAGGCGATTATCAATTCAGCCCGAAATTCGGCATTAACATCGGCTACCGCTTTACGCACCGGCAAGTTGACATCGCCGGATTTAACCGACCGCTCGCGCCTTCGACGGCGGCACCGACTGTTTTTTTGGAAGAAGAGGAAAACTCGACTAACACGCTGCTCATCGGCATGCGGATTAAACCGTTCAATAACTGGTCAATCTTCGCCGACGCGGAACACGGCGAAGCCGACAACGCTTTTACGAGGCTTTCAAATTATAACTTTACGAACTTCCGCGTCAGAAGCAATTGGAATTATAAACAATTTACTTTTAATGTTTCGGCGATGTCCAAAAACAACGAAAATCCGTCGCAGACTTCCGCTATCACGAGCAACACGGGAGCGATTCTCGTTCCGGCGGGCGAGCTAATCGGGAATGTCAAAAACAGAGTTTTTTCCGCGTATGTTGACTGGTCACCGGAGCGGAGATTTTCGCTCAGCACCGGTTATACATACCATCACTTAACGAGCGAAACCGATATAATCGTTCCGCTGGCGGTTTTGACGCGCGGCTTCAGCCAATTTTATATGCGTGACAATTACGCCTTTGTAGATGTGTCGGCGCAACCTTTCAATCGCGTCTCGCTTTACGCGAGTTACCGCTTTAATAAAGACAGCGGGCAAGGCGACCGAGCCTCAACCGCGCCGCAATTTATCGTCAGCTCATACCCGTTTAACCTGAAAATGCCGGAAATCCGTCTGGCAATCCGGCTGACGAAAAACATAGATTGGAACGTGGGTTATCAATATTACGATTATCGCGAAAATCTCCAAAGAGCATATTTCGACCCGGTTCCGCCGAATCAGAATTATAACGCACATATGCCGTATACTTCGCTCAGATTTTATTTCGGCGGTCGCGGCGATACTCGCTAAATTAGGAAAGCATCGCGTTCGAGAGAAAAGCAGGTCAGCTTGGAAGTTAAAGCTGACCTGCTTTTCTTTGCGGGAAACGGCGCGACGGTCGAAACCGTTTTCTGACTTTAGCGCGCCCTTAACCGGAACAGTCTTTTGCAACGCGGTTTCCGGCTCTTTCAATCGCCTCGTAAAATAAAAACTCCACATCGGAAGATAAATAATCGTCTTTAACCGGCTCTTTGCGGAGCAAATCAGTGCTGAGATATTTTTTGTTGTCGTCAGCGAAAACCGTAACGATTGTCGCGTCCTTGCCGATTTCGTTTTGCGCTTTCAGTGCGCCGATAAAATTCGCGCCTGAAGAAATTCCGACCGCTAACCCGATTTCCGAAGCGAGCTTTTGCGCCGTCAAAATCGCGTCGCCGTCGGAAACGGCAATGACGGAATTTAATTCTTCGAGATGACAAATGGGCGGAATGAATTCGTCCGAGATGCCCTGGATTCGATGGCTGCCTTTGTGATGTCCGGTCGAAAGCGTCGGTGATTCGCGCGGCTCGATCGGGTGCAGGCGGATTTCGGGAAAAAATCCCCGAAGATATTTTCCGACGCCCATAATCGTTCCGCCCGTGCCGACTCCGGCGGCGAAAGCGTCGGGTCGTTTGCCGATTGATTCGAGTTGGTGTCGGATTTCCGGCGCGGTCGTCTGCTCGTGCGCTTCCACGTTGACGCAGTTGGAAAATTGGTGCGGGAGAAAAATGTGCGAGTGCGTTTGAGAAAATTCTTCAGAGAGTTGCAGGCTTCCGATAAAGCCGCCCTGCTCGCGGCTGACGGGAACAATCCGCGCGCCGTAGCTCGAAATCAAAGCCACGCGCTCTTTGCTCATCCAATCAGGCATAAAAATCGTAACCGGATGCCCCATCGCCCGTCCGATTGCCGCGACGGAAATTCCCGTGTTGCCGCTCGTAACTTCGGCGATTGTGTCGCCCGCTTCGATTTGTCCGCTCCGATACGCCTCGCGCAGAATCTGAAATGCCATCCGGTCTTTGATGCTGCCCGTTAAATTCAAATGTTCGGCTTTGGCGTAGATTACGCGCCTTCGGTTTTTGTATTTGAAATGAACGGCGACCAGCGGCGTGTCGCCGACCAACGGCGCGAGTCGCCGGAAACGCCGCTCGATTTCTTCGCAGCCTTGGCGCAGCGGCTGTGATTCGTTTTGTGTCGGTTGTTGTAAAATAATCTTCAATATTAGCTTTGTCGTAATTTCCAAGATGTGATTGCCATCACAGTTTATAGTTAAAAAACTTATTAAAATTTTAGAGCTTGCCGTTGAGAAAACTCGATTGAAGGGGTGGACGAGCCGCTGCGCTCGTCCGCACGGATTTGTCGCCGTAACGAGCTTTTGTTTCGCCCGAACAAATTTAATGAAATTTTATTTTAAGACTGCCGTCGTTATGGTTTTTCTGCTTCTCTGGGCGGCGTTTTATTTTTTCAGTTCAAATCAAACGCAAGTCGAAGCCCAACCGAATCAGCCGCAGCAGACGACGAACGATGTCGGGCAGAAACCGCAATCGAACGTCGTTCTCGAATGCGGCGGCTGCCACGGCGCGGGGAAAACTCTGCCGAATCTGGGCGGTGAGCAGTTTCACAAAGACGCACACAACGCGATTTTAGGAAGCGTTCATGCGAAATTAAAAGCGGACGGAAAACCCGCAGCGTCGTGCGCCGACTGCCACACAAAGGGCGGCGATATGGCGACGATTCTGCCGTCGAGCAATCCGCAGTCAACCGTTCACCCGTCGAATTTGTCGCAAACCTGCGGCTCGTGTCATCAGGAATCGGCGAAAACTTTTCACGATTCTATTCACGGCAATCTGCGGGAAAAAGGCGTCAGCCGTGCCGCTTCGTGCGCCGACTGCCACGGCGCTTCGCACAACATTCTGCCCGCCGACAACCCGGCTTCGAGCCTCAGTCGTGCTAACATTCAGACGACCTGCGGGCAATGTCATACGAACATTCTGTCGGATTTTGAAATCAGCAGCCACGCCGTCGCTTTCCGCGAAGGGAAGCAGAGCGCGCCGAACTGCACGAGTTGTCATACGGCGGTTTCGCACCAGAAAGCGCCGATGTCAATCAGAGATTTCAATCTGCAAATGATTGACAGTTGCAGCAGTTGCCACGAGCAGCAAGCGCCTTCTTACCGCGACACTTTTCACGGACAGGCGACCGCGCTCGGCTACAAGCCCGCCGCTAGCTGCGCCGATTGCCATACGCCGCACAAAAATCTTCCGGCGACCAATCCGCTTTCGTCGGTTCATAAAAACAATCTGGTTCAAACCTGCGCTTCGTGCCACACTGACGCGACCGCCGGTTTTGTAACTTACGACCCGCACCCGCAGCCGCGCAACCCGGAACGCTCGCAGCTCATTTATTGGGTAACATTTTTTATGACGTGGCTTTTGACCGGCGTGTTCGGATTTTTCGGGCTGCACACCATTCTCTGGCTGCAACGCTCAATCGTCGCTTACGTCAAAGAAAAACGCGAAAAGTCGGAAGACGACAAACAATACGTCGTGCGTTTCGCCAAAGCGCACCGCTTTACGCACGTGCTTATCGTCATCAGCTTTCTCGGACTCGCCGCGACCGGCTTGCCCTTGATGTATTACTACACGAATTGGGGACGCGCTCTGGTGTCGCTTCACGGCGGGCTGGAAGTAACCAGATTTCTACACCGCTTTTGCGCCGGTATCACTTTGATTTACGCGGCTTATCATTTCTATTACGTCGTCAAAAAAGCGATTATCGAGCGCAAGTATTCGATTCTTTACGGACCGGATTCGATGGTCCCGCGCTGGCAGGATTTCAAAGACCTCGTCAGTATGTTCCGCTGGTTTTTGTATCTCGGACCGCGCCCGAAGCTCGACCGCTGGACGTATTGGGAAAAATTCGATTACTTCGCCGTCTTTTGGGGCATTCCCGTCATCGGCATCTCCGGCTTGATGCTATGGTTTCCGAATTTTTTCACCAGATTCCTGCCGGGCGAATTTTTAAACGTGGCGCACATCGTTCACAGCGAAGAAGCGCTTTTGGCGACGGCGTTCATCTTCTCGTTCCACTTCTTCCACAACCACCTGCGCCCGGAAAATTTCCCGATGGACGTGGTTATTTTCACCGGCAAAATGACGCTCGCCCGTTTTAAAGATGAACGCCCGGTCGAATACGAGCGGCTCGTCGCTGAAGGAAAGCTCGACACAATTTTAGCAGAGCCGCCATCGCGCTTCGCGCAAATCGCCTCGCGCATTTTCGGCTTCACAGCTTACATCATCGGGTTATTTTTAGTGATTGCTATTTTCATCACGCTGCTGACCACCACAGGTCATTAGACTCTGCCCGCAATAAAAAATTAGCGCGAAGAATGCAAAACTGCATTCTTCGCGCTAATTTTTTATTCGTTCGTTCTATTTTTTCGCGGCGTCTTTCAAACCTTTCATATACGCGACTAAAGCCAGCGCTTCTTCATTCGTCATACTCTTTGTTTTATATGCGGGCATCGGCGGTTTCGAGGTTGATTTGCCTTCGAGCGTAACGGCGACCAACTCTTCGTCCTTTTTCGCCGGGTCGAAAAACTTTTCCGCCTTCGCCGTATGACACATCGCGCATTTAGCTTTATAAGCCGCCGCGACTTGCTCATCGCTCATCTTATTCTGATTGGCGTTGTTTGTATTCGTGTTGTTAGACGAATTCGTGTTCGCATCGTTTGCGTTGTTGCTGTTGTTCGACGGGGCATTGGTGTTCGAGCCGCCGGCGTTTCGCAGACTCATCATATATTCGGTTAAAGCCTTCGCCTGTTCCGCCGTCATTCCTTTCGATTCGAAGCCCGGCATCGGCGGTTTCGAGGTCGAAACGCCCTTTAGAATCACCTGCGTGTGCGCTTCGATTGATTTCGCCGGGTCGAAAAATTTGTCAGCTTTCGCCGTATGACACATCGCGCATTTGGCTTTATAAACAGCCATCGCGTCAGGGTCGTCGTTTGAAACAGCGCGAACATTGCGCGGAGCGATTATATTTATTGTCGTTAAAATTGTCAGGAAAAGGATGGCTGCGGCTGTTACCATCAACTTTATGTGATTCGATTTCATACTCTATTTCTCCTTTTAATTCGACTAAATTTTCAATTTTCTTAATTTTCAAAATCCGAAATTATTTCCGGTATGACATCTTTTACAATCAGCGAAATCCGTGCCGCCGAAGGCGCGCTGGTTGTTATGACAGCTCGCGCAAGATTGCGCCCCGCGCGGCGGAAAGTGCATTGCGGCGACAATCGAAGTAACCTGATTGCCGCGCTGCGAACCGGCGCGAACCGCGTGGCAGCTTGTGCAGTTCATTCCGCGATGCTCGGCGTGCGAGAAGCCCACGCTAAAAGCCTTTGCCGATTCGCTGACGGCGCGCGGCGGCGAGCCTTGCTGGTGGCAAGTGGCGCACGAATTCGGATTATCCTGGTTGCCTCCGAGCGGCGAGCCGGGCGCGTGGCACTGAAAACAATTCGAGTGCGCCGCGAATCCGGCGGGAATGGAAACTGCGACGCCGCCTCTTGAAGGCTGATGACAAGTCGCGCAATTCGTTTGCCGCAAGTGCTTCGAGTGGTTGAACGCGGCGTTGAAATTTTTAAGCGGCGGGAACGATTTTAATTTTCCTGTTTCCGCCTCCGTATGACAAATCGTGCAAATCAAACTTGTTTTGTCTTGAAACTGGTCGGCGTGACATCCCGCGCACGGCGTATGACCGGGCAGCTTTGGCGTCGCCTGCCGGTTTTCTTCCGCCCGATGGCACATCAGGCACGAAAGCTCGGCGTGCGCCGGGCTGAAATGTCCGAATTTGGAAAAATCTGCGCTTTCGATTTTTACGAAATTCGGCGTCGGTTCGGGCGTCTGTTGAGTCACCGGCTCGACGTTTGATTGTCTGTTTTGGCTTTTGTCGTTTATCGGCGACATGCAGGAATTAAGAAAAACCCCGAAGGCGAACAGCGCACCGAGCAAAACGGCGAGTTGAAACTTTCGCTGCGGCGGCATCGAATCGTTTTTTCCCGGACGAATTTTTTTCCGCTGCGCGGTCATAAAATTTTTCATTTTAATTTCCCGTCTGCGCCTTGATTGCAAGCTGATGCGATTCGGGAACGGTCTGGCTGCCGAAACTGATGTGGCATTTAACGCACTCAAATTTCGGATTCTTCGGGCGCGATTCGATTTCCATATTTAAAACGCCGCCGTCATCCGCCGTCGCCGTGATGTGGCACGGGGCGCACGACAGCACGGGAACTTTTTCGGTCTTTTCGTCGAGCGTGTTCATTTGGGCGACAGTATGACAAGTCGCGCACGACAAGTCGGCATGGCTCGAAAATTCGTGGCGGAACGTGCCGGATGAATGCCGCGAGCGCCATGCGTGGAGCATAATTTTATCGGCGTTCATCAGCCGTGCGGACGCGGCGGTAAAGTCCGGCTTCAGCTCATCCTTTTCGATTTTATGACACGCGGCGCAGTTGTTCGGCGCGGGCAAAATTCCCGTGTCCTGCGAATGGCAGGTGAAACATTGCGCGTGGCTGACCGGCGACGTTTTAAATGTTCCTCGTTTCAGCCAGAACGCATCGCCCAATTTTTCAGGCGGCTTGGTTACGAATTCATCGGTCGAGTTGCCCTGCGGCTGGTAAGTCTGGTGGCAAACCGAACAGCTTTTCTCGCCCGTCTCGTCGTCCGCCGCCGCAGTATAAGCCGCGTTGATTACTTCGCCGTTTGGAGATTCGTTTTGCGCCACGATTTCGATGTGCTTGTCGTGCGGAAAGGAAATCGCAAAATCGGAAACGTGCTGTTTTCCTTTATCTGTCTTGTCGAAAACCTCGCGCGGATTCGGAAACGGATGACGCGCACTGTTGCGCGGGCTTGGATTCGTGTGACAAATCGAACAAATCGTCGGTTTCGCGCTTCCGAAAAACTGTTGACGGTGGCATTTCAGACAAGATTCGTGTTTCGGATAATCGGTCACGTCGGGAAAAGCTTCCTCTTCTTTTCTCACGCGTTTCCAATTTGCCGTCGGAAATTTATGACACGAACTGCAAGCGATTTTATGAGCTTTGACGTTATGCGGAAATTCCGGGAATTTGGCTTGCGCGGTTTGCGCCTGCTTCTGAACTTGCGCCTTCGGTTTCGGAGTCGCCGCCGGATTCGCGCCGGAATTAAAAGATTTTGAAACAAAACGAGGAAAGAAAAAACAGAGCGAGACAAAGCAGAGAAACAGGATGATTGTTATCGCGCGGATTTTGCCGATTTCATTTTGCCGAAGTTTTGCCATCGAAGGTTTTTTTTGCTCAGAATAAACACAAATTCTTTCGTTTAATTTTATGCCTTCGCGCATTTCAAAAATGTGACGGTCGTCACATCGTCGAGATGGCGCGGCGGCTATTATTTAATGCGAAATAATCCACAGTCGGGTGCGAAAAAATCAGCTATGAAATTCATTTTCTTCGCCTGAGACGCGCTTTCGATGGCGAACAACAAAGAGATTTGCCATCCGCGCGTTCGAGGTATAGCTATTGCCATCTGCCCTTTGTAAATTCTCTAAATAATTTGTGAATTAGAAACTCGGGTCAATATTTATGTCTGCAATGGAAGAAACCTTAACGAATAAATCCGTTAATCTGCCCGCCAAAGCGAAAGCCGGAGAATCGTATTTGTCGCGCTTTTTGAAATTTCTCTGCTCGGTAAAACTCGGCATTGTGCTGTTGATTTTGCTCGGACTCGCCTGTCTTATCGGAATGCTCGTGGTGCAGCAGAATGTTGACGGATTCGATAATTATTACGCCGCGCTGACACCGGCGCAGCGGCTCGTATACGGCAAGCTCGGCTTTTTCAATATCTATAACGTATGGTACTTCAACGCGCTGCTTGGAGTTCTTTCGCTGAACATCGTCCTCGCTTCGATTGATCGTTTTCCGAAAACCTGGGCTTTTGTAGAACCGAAATTAAATGTTCCGGTTCGCTGGCTGCGCGACCAAAAGCAAAGCGATTCTTTCGTTTTGCAGAGCGAAAACAAGGAAGAAGTTGTAAGCAGCATCGCGGATGCATTGAAAAAAGCCGGTTGGCGAAAAACCGCCGCGAGCGCAAAAAATAATCGCTTGTTTGTTTTCGGCGAATCGGGCAGATGGAATCGTTTCGGTTATCTGGCGGTTCACGTCGGATTGCTGACGATTTTTCTAGGCGGCTTTCTGACGGCGCAGCTCGGACACACGGGAAATATGCCGCTCAAGCCGGGAGAAACTTCAAATCAAATCTTCGAAACGACTTTCGACCTCGACCAGATGCGCGAGGAGACCAAGCAGATTCCGTTTGAAATCATTTGCACGGACATTCAGCAAAAACTGATAAAAGACGACGGCTCGATTTCGGTGAACAACACGATTGACTGGCTGACATATTTCAAAATCAAGGACGGAGACGAAACGCACGACGCATTCGTGCAAATGAATCGCCCGTTCGATTATCGCGGCTACCGTTTTTTTCAGGCGAGCTTTACATCAATCGGACGCGCCCGAAATATCACCGTGCGGGCTGTTCCGGCTGGCGGCGGACAGCCGCAGGACGTAACGATTCCGCGCGGCGGCGCGACCGTTTTGCCGGACGGAACGCAAATAAAATTCACCGAATTTCGCGGCAATTTCAGCATCGGCAAAGAAAATTTGAATGAAGACACAAGCAGTTACCCGAATCCGGGCGCAATACTGCAAGTAACCGCGCCGGGCGGCGCGGCGCAGAACGCATACGCTTTCGGCGCGAAAATGGCGGACATTCCCGTCGCTAAAAATCCGGTGGCGGGCTACATATATCAATTGATTGATTTCGAGAAAGTTTCCGACCAGCACATTCTTTCCGTCCAGCGCGATCCGGGCGCGAACGTCGTTTATCTGGGCTTTTTGCTTTTGTTTTTGACTCTTGTCGCCGTTTTTTTCTTTTCGCACCAAAGAGTCTGGGCGGTCATCGAAGAAACTTCGGAAAACACTTTTCAAGTTGTTGTCGGCGGAAACACGAATCGCAATCAAACCGCGTTTGACGAGAAGTTCAAAGGCTTCGTCAAAGATTTGCGCGGTCAATAAAAAGGAAGTTGAAACATTATGAATCAGGAAATTTTAAATCAGCCAGTTCTAGTTTCAGATGAAACCGATGAACAAAATACGGTTTCGACGTGGCGTTCTTATCTTCCGTTTGCGATTGCCATTCTCGGCTCAATCGCCTTAATTCTGCTCAGAATTTACATTGGGGGCGCGTCGTTTATTTCGGACGGCGCGTTGATGATGCTCGCCCTTGCCGCGTATCTAATTGCGGCGGTTTTTTATCTGACGAATCTTTACGCGCCGTCGAATTACGCTGAGAAACTCGGAATGTGGGGCGCAACTTTGGGCGTGTTCTTTAATCTTTCGAGCTGGCTCGTGCGCTGGGTCTCGGCTTACGACCGCGAACTCGAAATATTCACTCAGCAGGGAAAAGACCTTGCGGATATGCCGTGGCTTTTCCGCTACGTTCCATTTGCCAATCTTTACGATTTGAGTTTGGCGTTCGCCTTCGGCGCGGGCGTGACGACCTTGCTGGTGATTCGTCGCCCGCAGTTTAGGATCGTCGCTGCGCTGGCGCTTCCGCTGGCGGCGATTATTTTAGTGTTGGCGAGATTTATCGGCTCGGAATTTATAGATTTGCCGCCGGTTCTTGATTCCTACTGGCGACCAATTCACGTCGGCATCGCTTCTTTAAGTTACGGCATCGCGCTCGTCTGTTTCGCCGTCGCGGTTTTATATCTTTTGAAAGACGGCTTGAAAGTTCAGGCAATGGCAATCTGGACGAGCATTTTCGCGCTTTTGGTTTTTGCGACCATCAGCAAGTTCAGCGTTTTTTCCCTGAGCAGTTTCGGAACTTATACCGCTTCAACGTTCGTCGGCAATTCGCGGTTGTCGCTGGCTCTGCGGGCGGACATTCCGTATGTCGGCTGGCTTTTAATGGCGGCGGCAGTTTTGCTAATCGGCGGCAGCATCGCGTATGCGAATTACTTATCCGGCTCGAACGAAAAGGCGAATAAAATCGGACGGCTTTTGATGCAAGCCGCCTTGCTCGCGCAAGGCGCAGGAATCGCAATGCTGGTCTATCAACTCAAAACGATTCAATCGGTCGTCGGTTTAATAAATCCGGCGATGCAATACGAGCGATTTGCCGTCTGGATGATGCAGCAGGAAGACGTGCCGCAAGCGCAAATCAGCCAGATGAGTTCGACGCAGCTTTACAGCATTGCTAATGAATGGGTTCAGCAAAACGCCGCGAATCTGCATTTGAGTTTGAACGCCAATCCGGTCGAACTTGCCGCGCTGATAACGGCGTTCACGGGAACTTTTTTCATCGTTCTTTTCAGCTTCAAAACCGAGCGGATTCGCGCGGCTCTGCCGGCGGCTGAAACTCTCGATTCGCTCATGTATAAACTCGCGGGCGTGGCTTTCGCCGGTCTCGCGCTGCTTCTCATGACGGGCGCGGTTTGGGCGAACGAATCGTGGGGACGCTACTGGGGCTGGGACGCGAAAGAAGTCGGCGCGCTGGTCGCGTGGCTGACTTATGCCGCGTTTCTGCATTCGAGAATCGCCTATGGCTGGAGAGGTCGCCGCTCGGCTTATTTCGCCATCCTCGCTTTTCTATTTGTTATTTTTACATATCTCGGTGTGAGCTATCTGCTTCCGGGACTGCACTCTTACGCATAAAATAGTAGTCAGTGGTCAGACACACTTTGATTTTACGGACCACTGATTACTGATCACTAATATATGAGCAAAGAAAACATTCTCTTCGTAATCATCGGATTATTGGCAGGCTGCATCATCGGGTTTATGTTTGCCAATTCGGTCAATCAAAGCGCGTCGGTCGCGCCGGTCGGCACAATGCAAACGAACCCGAACGTGCCGCCCGGACATCCTGAAATTCCCGGCGGCGGCGCGATGTCGCCGCAGGTGCAAGCCGCGATTGATAAAGCAAAGCAAGAGCCGGATAACTTTGAGGCGCAGATAAAAGCGGCGGAAGTTTACTATCAAATTCAGCGTTTTGAAGGGGCGATTGAATTTCTCCAACAGGCGAATAAGTTAAAGCCCGACGATTACGAAACGCTCGTTAATCTCGGCAATTCTTACTTCGACGCGGGTAAATTTGAAGATGCCGAAAAATGGTATTCAGCCGCGCTCGCCAAAAAAACGGACGACGTGAACGTTCGCACGGATTTAGGCTTAACTTTTATTTTCCGACAGCCGCCAAACCACGACCGCGCCATTCAGGAATTTATGCGCTCGCTCGAAAAAGACCCGAATCACCCGCAGACGCTCCAAAATTTGACTGTTGCTTATACAAAAAAGGGCGACGCGGCGAAAGCTAAGGAGACGCTCTCTCGCCTCGAAGGTTTGGATGCAAC
>CBDUBY010000064.1:0-17125 GCA_965365505.1 uncultured Pyrinomonadaceae bacterium
CACGTTTTCGCGCCAATATCTTTATGGACAGAAAAGGAATGGGCGGCGTTTTCCGCATCATTCCGGCGAAGATGACGACCGCCGAACAGCTCGGACTTTCAAAAGCAGTTCTGGATTTGTGCAATTTGTCGAAAGGTTTAGTCGTCGTCACGGGACCGACCGGCTCTGGTAAATCAACGACGTTGTGCGCGATGGTCAACCACATCAACTCCGAGCGCGAAGACCACATCATCACCATCGAAGACCCGATTGAATTTACGCACGAAAACAATAAATGCCTGATTAATCAGCGCGAAATTCATAACCACACCGACAGCTTTAAAGACGCCTTGCGCGCCGCTTTGCGCGAAGACCCGGACATCGTTTTAGTCGGCGAAATGCGCGATTTGGAAACGATTGCGATTGCCATCGAAACGGCGGAAACCGGACATCTCGTGTTCGGCACGCTGCACACGACGACCGCCGCTTCGACGATTGACCGCATTATTGACCAATTCCCTGCCGACCGCCAACAGCAAATCCGCGTGATGCTCTCCGAATCTTTGCGCGGCGTAATCGCGCAAACTTTGCTGCCGAAAAAAGGCGGCGGACGAATCGCGGCACTCGAAATTCTAATCGTCACGCCCGCGATCTCCAACCTGATTCGCGAAGGCAAAACCTTCCAGATTCCGTCGGCGATGCAGACCGGCAAACAACACGGAATGGTGATGCTCAACGACGCGCTGATGGATTTGGTGCAGAAAGGCATCGTCGAACCGAAAGATGCGTATATCAAAGCGGTCGAGAAAACCGGCTTTGAAGCGTTGCTGACTAGAAACGGTTTTAAACTTTAGATAAAATTTCAGATAATTTTATAAGGGCGCGTGCAACTTATACGCGCCCTTTTTTATTTTCAGCCGAAAAATTCGCGGTCACAATTAAGAAACCATTATATGAGATTGCGCATTGGGGCTTCCGTCCCACTCGAAATAATTCCCTTCAATTCGGTCTCTGCGATCATGAAACTGTCTGACTGAACCGGCTCGCACCCGGACTCGCCACAAATTTCCAAGCCCGACCAGCAACAAGCTGCCCCAGCCGCCTTGTGAAACGCGGCAACCGTGAAGCTCGACGATTGCGTCGGGTGTAAAACATCCGCAGAGCATCGAAAGTATCGCACGGTGATACAATGCTCCGCTGTCGTCAGTAGTAAGCACCTGCTGGATAGTTGGATGGGTTCCGCCGCCGACGTTTTGCTGTCCGTTGCGTCCGTGTCCGAAAATCCGCATCCGTTCAATCGGCTGTCCGTTGGCGCGAACAAGCACGCCCGCGACAAACGACCCGACATCCGAACTAAGCACGGCATTTGGATGTGCGCGCCGGTCTGTTTGAAGCACTCTGTCGTTTTGAAACGAATCAACAACACTAATTCTAACTGGCATAACTTTTTCTCCTTTTTCTTTTTATTCGATAGAAAATTACTTTGTATCAATTTCCTCTAAACCATTTTCACTCGCTAAATAATTTTTCTCGTTTAGGTCTTCGGCAACATTTATAACCAGCGTCGAATTGGCAGTGACAAAGCGTTTGCTGTAAGCGGACAATATAAATTTCGCCGCCGGGAATTTCCGTAAAGACGAATATTATTTGCGCCGGTAATTGTAAACTCATAAACTTTTTCTCCACTGTTTTCGGCGCGTCCCAGATTTTGTCGAGCATCGCGTCCAAATCGCCGCGCTTGAGCAGTCGCCCGTTCGCCGCGACTCTGCGTTGATTTGCCTGATATTGGAAATGTCTGCGAGCGGATTCGCGTCGAGCAGAATCAAGTCGGCGAGTTTGCCTTTTTCAACCGTTCTCAAATCTTTTTCGCGTCACAACTGATTTCAAAGCGAGCAGCGGCAAAACGCCGAGAAAAATTGTTTGATATTTTATGCTTCGATTCATTTTTCACCACCAAACTTACGCGCGTTACGGACAGGTAACGGCGGCGGTCGTCAGTGCGCCGGCGTTATTGACCGTTAATTCAAAACAGCTTCCGGCGGGCGATTTTAAAATTACGCCTTGACCGTTTGACTCGACATAGATTTTGCCGCCGACAATATGGAGTTTTGCTCGCGGCGCGGTTGTGTTGATGCCGACATTTACCTGATAAAAGCCGGTTCCGCCAAGCACCAGCGAATTGTTCTGGCTAACGACCGCTTCGGTGCCGATGGCTGTGGAGTATTGAATAAGCGACGAACTTACGGTTGTCGCGTTAAAACCGATTACTGTATTTCCCGTTCCGTTTGTATTGTTTCTGCCCGCACCGTAACCGACAAAAACATTTTGTCGTCCCGTCGTGTTAGATTGACCTGCCTGAACTCCTAAAAAAGTATTCGCGCTGCCGTTGCTATTATTTCTTCCGGCATCATAACCGAAAAACGAATTATCTGCGGCTAAAATGTCGCTCAACATTCCGGCGTTTGCGCCGAAGAATGAATTACCTGAAGCGGATGTATTGCCTTGTCCGGCGTTGTGTCCGAAGAAGGAATTAAAATTACCCGTCGAGTTTGTGTAACCCGCATTCATACCGAAAAACGAGTTGCTCGCGCCGGAAGAGTTGGAGAATCCGGCATCGCTGCCGAAAAACGAATTGAATGAGCCATTTGAATTGGTATTGCCTGCTCGTGAGCCAAAGAATGAATTATTGATTGCCGTGGTGTTTGATAAGCCCGCGCCTTTGCCGAAAAAAGAATTTTGATAGCCGCTCGTATTTGCCTTGCCCGTTTCGTATCCGAAAAAGGCATTTTCATAACCGAGCGTGTTTGCCGCGCCGGACTCTCTGCCGAAAAACGAATTATAAACTCCCTCCGTATTCGCCGTGCCGCTATTGCGACCGAAAAACGAATTGGATGCGCCTATTGTGTTCGACGCGCCCGCCGACATTCCGACAAACGTATTGCTATTGCCGGTCGTATTCGCCGAGCCGGAAAATACTCCGTTAAAAGTATTGAACGAACCGCCCGCGTTCTGGCTTCCGGCTGAAGTTCCGACAAACGTATTGCCGCTGCCCGTGTTATTCGTTCCCGCATCAAAGCCGACAAACAAATTATTTATTCCGGTCTGCGTCAGAATTCGCCCGCCGCGCAGGTTAAATTGCGTTTCGGAATTTATTTGATTAGCCGAAAGTGCGCCGCCGAGTGTGCCGCCGCCGGAGATATTAAAGCTGGTCGCCGCTTGCTGCGTCGTCGAGTTCTGCACGTAGTTGCCGCTGCCGGACAAAGGCGTGCGCGCGTCGGAAAGACGCGCATCGTTGGTCTGCACAAATTGATTCGCCGCGATGCCGCCGAGATTTGCCGCGTCATCGGCGGACAGCGCACTCGTCGCCTGCAAACTGCGAATGCTATACGGTGCGCTCGTCACCTTCTGACGCGGCGCAAGCACCGTGAAATCGGTTTCCGCCGGACGTTTGACGGCAATCTCCAGAAAGGTGTCGGTGCCGTTGAGAATCACGCCGCCGTAGCCGAAACTGACGTTCACTGTAAAAATCCCATCAACAACCGAAACGCCATTGATGATTTGTGTCGCGCCGACTTGCGTTCCGCTCGCTACGGTTTTGAACAACTTTAACTGAAAGTCATACGTGCCGTTCGCCGCCGTTCCGTTGTCGTTCAAGCGACCTTGATACGTGAACTCGGTCGTCTGCGCGTGCGCGGCGACGGCGATGACCAGCAGGCAGACAGCCGACGACAGCAGGCATTTAATACAAAAATTTATTTTTAATTTGGCAATCATTTTTCCCTCGCTTGTTTTGAGAAAATCTGCCGCTCAATGGTTTTCCCACCAAAATTTCTTTGACCGAATTCGAGCCGAAAGTTTATAATTCGACTTGCATCCGACAAGAACGGCTGGCGAGCAAACCCATTACAACGACGCGAATGTTTTCGACAAACGCAAATTTACTTTTTGCCCGCCGGAAAAGTAATTAACCGCCGCTCAATTTTTTATTAAGTTTTTCTTAAGTTATTAAAACGTCCGTGAAATATGCGTTTTTACGAATTCTCAAATTTTCGCATTGACGAGCAGGAGCGAGTTCTCTATCGTGACGATGTGCCGGTTGCGCTCGCGCCAAAGGTTTTCGACACGCTTTTCGCGCTCGCTTCGCGTGCCGGTCGCGTCGTTTCTAAAGACATTTTGATGGAAGAAATCTGGGAGAATACGTTTGTCGAGGAAAACAATTTAACGCAGTATATTTTCACATTGCGGCGCATACTGGACGAGAAAAAGACGGGCGCGAAATACATCGAAACGGTTTCCCGTCGCGGCTATCGCTTCGTGCCGGAAGTGCGCGTCGTTGAAATTGAGGAAGAAGTCTGGAGTTCCGGTTTTAAGCAATCGCCTGCCGAAAATTACTTTCGCCCGGAATCGTATCGGCAGGCTGAAAAAGAATCATTTCCAGCCTCAGCGCGAAATTCAAATCAAGCGGCGAACGGAAATTCTCAATCGCCTAATGGTTTACCTGAAATTACTTCGGGCATTTTTCCAATCGCCGAAACTAGAAACAACTCCGCCGCGCCGCCCAAGTCATCGCACCTAGCGTTTTGGCTGCTCGGAGTTGTCCCGCTTGGTTTTGTTCTCGCGGTAATAATTTTGATTGCTGCGTCGGGCAAAGGGTTCTTGAATTTTCAAAATAAAAACGCCGCTGCTAAGTCAGCCGCACAGAACCAAATCGAATTTAAACGTCTTACGCCGGACACAAACATCTGGACTCCGGCAATTTCGCCCGACGGCAAATACGTGGCGTATGTGAAAAGCGAAAGGCAGAGCGAAGAAATTTGGCTCAAAGATTTGGCGACGGGCAGCACGGTTCAGATTATGCCGACCGTGCCGGCGAAAATGGGCTACCGACATCTCGTCTTCGCGCCCGACGGACGACAGCTTTATTACAATATGAATTTGCCGGACGCGCCGAACGCGACGCTTTTCCGCATACCGATTTTCGGCGGTAAGCCGCAGGAAATCGCCAAAGATGTCATTAGTCCGCCTGCCGTCGCGCCCGACGGCAGGCAGGTTGCTTTCGTGGGCAGCGGCAGCGGCTACGGTTTGATAATCGTTAATGCGGACGGCAGCGGCGCGGCGCGAAATTTATTTAATTTCGCCGATAAGCCTAACGAATGGTTCGTCGGCTGGGGTTCGCAGATGGCTTGGTCGGCAGACGGTTCGCGTATTGTTGTCTGCGCCAAACGTATCGAGAACGGAGTCGAAAAGCCGCAGCTTTTGGAAATTTTCATTGCTGACGGCGCGGCGCGGCGGTTGCCTATCGCCGATTGGAAATTCGTCGGCAGCGCGGCGCAGATGGCGGACGGCGAAAATCTGCTGGTGACGGCAAGCGAATCTGATTATATGCCGTCGCAAATCTGGCAGCTTTCCATCCGAAGCGGCGCGGTGCGGCGCGTGACCAATGATTTTAACGATTACAGTTGGATTAGCCTGTCGGCGGATTCGCAACTGCTCGTTTCTCAACAGTCAGCGGCGCGGAATAATTTATGGACGGCTGACTTTCCGAGCGGCGAAAATCTCCGGCAACTGACCTTCGGCAGAAACGCCTCGGACGGTTATTATGGTCTGGCGTTTGCGCCGAACGAAGAAATTATTTACGCCGGTTCGCGCAGCGGAAAAATTGATTTGTGGGCAATGAGCGCGGACGGCGGAAACGAACGGCAGTTGACTGAAAACGTCGGCGACGCGAATATCAGCCCGCGCGTCGCGCCCGACGGCAAACATATTTTTTTTGTTTCGACACGCGCCGGCACGCGCCATCTCTGGCGAATGGATTCGGACGGGCGCGACCAGACGCAGTTGACCGACGGCACGGGCGAAGAGCGCATCAGCCTCGCGCCCGACGGACGATGGATTTATTATCGCGCGGCGGGCAGCGACGCGGCTTCAACAATTTACAAAATCCCGGCGGACGGCGGTGTGCCCGTTCGCCTGACGAACGACGTGCCGGCGTGGAGCGTGTCGGTTTCGCCGGACGGGAAATTGTTCGCCTCAACCGTTTATGTCAATGGTGCGGCGCAGCCCTGGAAGGTCGGCATTTTTTCGACCGACGGCGGCGACTCTTTGAAAGTGTTCGACCCAGAACCGAGCGAACGCGGCATCTTTCGCTGGACGGCTGATTCAAAATCGCTGGTTTATGCTAAACAGAGCATCGGCGAATTTTGGCGACAGCCGATTGACGGCGGAAAGCCGACGAAAATCTTCGGTTTCGGTAGCGACCGTATTATGAATTTCGATTTCACGCCCGATTTTCGCCGCGTCGTTTTCACACGCGGCGCGGATACGCAGGAAGCCGTTTTGATTATCAATTTTTCAATGGCTGAATAAATGTGCGAAATAAAGCCCGTTTATACTGAAACCGCTTTTGCGCCGTGTCGCAGATAATGAGAAGAAAGACAACTTGTCGTTTTCCTTATTAACAAAGCTAGACAAGTCGGTGAATGAAAGTTATAAGTTAAAGCCAAAGCATTTTTCGGAAAACTCCCAAATTGAAACTTTCTATAACATAAAATCGCTTCGGCAATTCTTTCGCTACTTAAAATTATGACCAAACCTTTAGTACTTGATTTGTCGGAAGTCAGTGCGGACGATGTGGCAATCGTCGGCGGCAAATGCGCGTCTCTGGGCGAGCTTTTTCGCGAATTGACTGCACAAGGCGTGAAAGCCGTGGACGGTTTTTCGACGACCAGCGACGCCTACAATCTTTTGCTCGACATCGGCGGCTTGAAAAAGAATCTGCAAAAACTTTTGAAGAACTTAGATGTAGATAATCTGGACGAACTCGCCCGCGTCGGTGCTGAAGCCCGGCGGCTGATGCTCGAAACGCCGTTTCCCAAAGAAATCGAACAGGCGATTTTGAAAGCGTATCGCAGTTTGTGCGAGCGCACGGGAAAGAAGCATTGCGAAGTCGCCGTACGTTCGTCGGCAACGGCGGAAGATTTGCCCGACGCTTCGTTTGCCGGTCAGCAGGACACGATCTTGAATGTTCTCG
Source organism: uncultured Pyrinomonadaceae bacterium (assembly GCA_965365505.1). GTDB lineage: Bacteria > Acidobacteriota > Blastocatellia > Pyrinomonadales > Pyrinomonadaceae. The sequence continues at coordinate 7,010 of CBDUBY010000064.1, forward strand.
GCGATAAACGGCTGATTGAAGCGTGCCATCAGTGTTACGCATCTTTGTGGACTGACCGCGCGATTTCTTACCGGACAGCGAAAGGTTTTGACCATTTTGACGTTGCGCTGTCAATCGGCGTGCAACCGATGGTGCGCTCTGATATTGCGTGTTCGGGCGTGATGTTTACGCTCGACACCGAAAGCGGTTTTCGTGAAGCCGTAGTGATAAACGGCGCGTGGGGTTTGGGCGAAGCGGTCGTGCAGGGAATGGCAACGCCCGACGAATGGGTGATTTTCAAGCCGACTTTGAAATTAGGATTTCGTCCGATTGTCACGCGCAAGTTAGGCGTGAAAGAAGTGAAAATGGTTTTCGCCGACGACGGCACGGGAACGCAGGTCAGAGATGTCGTCGAATCGCAGCGAAAGCGGTTTTGTCTTGCTGGTTTTGAGGTTTTACAGCTTGCGGAATGGGCGTGTAAAATCGAAGACCATTACTCGAAACGCGCCGGACATCATCAGCCGATGGACATCGAATGGGCGAAGGACGGTATCACGGGCGAGCTTTTTATTTTGCAAGCCAGACCCGAAACGGTTCACACGCAGAAAGAGCAGAATTATATCGAAACTTATAAATTATCCGACAATCACGGTGCGCCGCTCGTCACGGGCGTGGCAGTCGGCGAGAAAATCTCGCACGGCAAAATTCACGTTTTGCTCAATCCCGACAAACTTAAAGATTTTCAAGCCGGTGATATTCTCGTGACTTCGATGACCGATCCGGCTTGGGAGCCGATTATGAAACGCGCTTCGGCGATTGTCACCGACAGAGGCGGACGAACCTGTCACAGCGCGATTATCAGCCGCGAACTCGGACTTCCCTGCATCGTCGGCACGGGCAACGCGACGGAAATTTTGAAATCCGGCACGGACGCGACGGTTTCGTGTGCCGAAGGCGAACAGGGGAAAATTTATTACGGAACGATTGATTTTAAAGTTGATAAAAGATTTATCACCGACGACGAACGACCGAAAACGCAGGTGATGATGAACGTCGGCGACCCGGACAGAGCGTTTGCCGCCTCGATATATCCGAACGACGGCGTTGGTTTAGCCCGACTCGAATTCATCATCAACAATCACATCGGCATTCACCCGATGGCTCTGGTTAATTATCCGAATCTAAAAAAACGCGAAGATGTCGAAGAAATCGGGCGCAGAATAGGCGAGGAAGACCCGAAGGAATTTTTCGTCAGAAGTTTGTCCGAAGGCATTGCGAAAATCGCGGCGGCATTTTATCCGAAAGACGTAATTGTGCGAATGTCCGATTTCAAATCGAACGAATACGCCAGACTGATCGGCGGCTTGGAATACGAACCGCTTGAAGAAAATCCGATGATCGGTTTTCGCGGCGCGTCTCGCTATTACGACGACCGCTACCGCGCCGGTTTCCGCCTCGAATGCCTGGCGATGCAGCGCGTTCGAGAAGATATGGGTTTGACGAACGTCAAAGCGATGATTCCGTTTTGCCGCACGGTCGAGGAAGGCGAAAAGGTCATTGCGCTGATGGGCGAATTCGGCTTGCCGCAGGGCGAAAATGATTTGGAGATTTACGCAATGTGTGAGCTTCCGGCAAACGTAGTCTTCGCTGACGAATTTTTACAGGTTTTCGACGGCTATTCAATCGGCTCGAACGACTTGACGCAGCTTGCTTTGGGTTTAGACCGCGATTCGGAAATGGTCGCGCATCTGTTTGATGAAAGAAACGGCGCGGTTGAAAAAATGGTGGCGATGGCGATTGACGCGGCGAAACGCAACGGTAAAAAAATCGGCATCTGCGGGCAAGCACCGTCGGATTACCCGGAATTTGCTAAGTTTCTGGTCGAGAAAGGAATCAACTCAATTTCGCTGAATCCCGATACTGTCATTCAAACGACGCACACGATTCTTGAAACCGAGAAAGAGTTGAAGCAAAATCAATCGGCGGCAAAATAAACCGGTGTCCTGATTCTGAATGCTTGTTTTCTGAATTTCAAAAATGACCTTATTCGGAAGTTGCCGTTTAGATATTATAGAAGACTGCAACAGAGAGAAGTTACCAACCTTTAACTGCCAAAAAGCACGAAAACATTAGAATTTTCGTGCTTTTTATATTTGTTTGGTGCATAATGTCATTTAGGCTAAATAATCAGCGGCAATTGGTAGAAACTATTCTCTTGGTATTGGTGGTTTTAATACTTTCCTTTCACCCTGAGGACACTCCCATTCGTTCACTAAATCGCTTGATATTACAATTTTTTGGAGAACTGATTTTTACTTTTCTTTCCGCTTTTAAACTATCTTTCAGGTAATTTGTTATGAAAAGATACTTCCTTATTTTTCTGTGTTTCGTTTTATTTGTTCCGATAGCTTTTGGACAGAATACGCAGCCGACTCCTGGTCCGACTCCAAGCGTAATTGACGACAGCGATGAAATTGTAAAAATTTCAACAAATCTCATTCAATTTGACGTTTCGGTAACGGACAAAGACGGGAAGGTTGTTACTGATTTGAAACCGGAAGATTTTGAGATTTACGAAAATGGAGTAAAACAGGATATTACAAACTTCTCGTTTATACCGACCGTGCAGCAAACTAATGTTTCTGCGCCGGTTCGGAAAAAAGATAAAGATAAAGAAAATATTGATAATGTCCCGATTCCGGTTGGACAGCTTCGTCCCGAACAGGTAAAACGAGCTATCGCTCTGGTCGTTGATGATCTCGGCTTATCTTTTGAAAGCGTTGATTTCGTGCGGCGGACTTTGCGGAAATTTGTTGACGAGCAAATGCAGCCGAATGATTTAGTGGCAATCGTCCGCACCAGCGTCGGAAGCGGCTCGCTTCAGCAATTTACTTCCAACAGAGAACAGCTTTATGCAGCGATTGAACGAATCCGCTGGAATGCCAGAGGACGCGGCGGCGTTGCTGCTTTTTCACCGCTTGCGCCGAGCCAAACTGAAGAAATAATTGCTCAGGGTCCACCTGCTAATGTTGATGGGAGTCCCGGTCAATTTTCCGAATCGGAATTAAGACAGCTTGAGGAAAATGTAGCTCAGGAAAAGGAAAGTAGAGAATTCTACGATTTGTTTCGAGGAGATATTTTCACTGCCGGAACACTCGGCGCAATAAACTATGTTGTTAATGGAATGGGCGGACTGCCGGGTCGCAAATCCATTATGCTGTTTTCTGACGGCTTTAGCGTGTGTTCGCAACTTAAACCGGAACGCTGCAAAAGAATTATAGATTCACTCAGGAGATTAACCGATATAACAAACCGCGCATCGGTTTCAATCTATTCTTTTGATGCTCGCGGATTAGCCGCAACTAGTCTAAATGCTGACGATAAAACGATAGGTCAGTCTATAGGATCGCCTTATACATTCTCGGATAAAGTTCGGGAAACGATTCAACAAACAATCGGCGACCGCTCGCGCGAGCTTTTTGATAAACAGGGTGGATTAGCTTATCTTGCTAATGAAACAGGCGGTCGTTCATTTTTCAATTCAAACGATATGAATGATGATTTGGATAAGGCTCTGGCAGACCAAAAAGGTTATTACTTGCTCGGTTACGAACCCGACTCTGAAACATTCGACCCGAGTAAACTGCGTTACAATAAAATACAGATCAAAGTTATTCGTAAAGATGTTAATGTTCGTTACCGCAGCGGTTTTTTTGGAGTTGAAGATAAAGACATTCAGCAATCGAACTTGTCCGCTCAACAGGAAATTTACAAAGCATTGACGGCTCCTTTTCCTGCTGAAGGCATTAAAGTCAGGTTTAATTCTCTTTTTGGAACCGAACCGAAAACAGGCAACTTCGTTCGTTCGCTAATTCACATCACCGTCAAAGACCTTAAATTTTTTGATGAACCGAATGGAGAAAAGAAGGCGGTGATAGATGTTTTAGCGGTAAATTTCGGCGACAAAGGCACTCCGGTAGAAACTATCAGCAAAAATGTCGTTTTAACGGTTAAAAAAGAACTTTACGAGAAAATATTAAACGAAGGCTTTGTCTACACGATTACCTTTCCGGTCAAAAACCCCGGCGGTTATCAATTTGGTGTCGCAGTTCGTGACGCATCTACGGGAAAAGTCGGTTCGGCAAACCAATTTATCGAAGTTCCTAAACTAAAAAAAGGGCGATTGGTGCTTTCCGGCATAATTTTAGACAACTTTACTGCTCAACAATGGCGGCAAATCAGTCAGACTTCACAGCCGTTGGAAGATAAATCAAATCCTTTGGTTGATACGTCGGTTCGTCGGTTTAATCGGGGAACAATTTTGGAATATGGAGTCGAGATTTATAACGCAAAGTTCCCTAAGAATGAGCAGCCACAATTAATTACGCAGTTAAGACTGTATCAAAATGGAAAACTTATCTTAAAGAGCAGTCAACTTCCGATTAAATTATCAGAACAGGATGGCACTAAACAAGTCACATCTATGGGCGCAATCAAATTAGGTGTCGGGATGGCTTCAGGCGATTATATTTTGCAAATAATTGTTGTAGACAATTTAGCCAAGGGCGACAATAAAATCGCTACACAGTGGGTTCAATTCCAAATAATTGACTGACAAAATAAATAAGTGTGAAGCACGAAAAAGCGTTTCGAGAAAATTTAATGTTTTCCGAAACGCTTTTTCGCGTCGAAACAACGTTCGCTGCAAGCGCAACGATTGCGCTTTAATCAGTCAATGCAATCTATTTTCCTTCCGACTCGGTAAATTCCTTATTAAAAGCTGTGGTCGGTCGTCTGTTGGTTTTGATAAAATCCCGACTGCTCGAAACGCTGACGTTGTTCGCCGAAAGCGTCGTCCCCGTCGCACGTTGAAATTCGGAAATTGCCTTGTTCAAATCCGTCTGCGCCTGTAATTCCCTGCCGCGAGCCGCGAGCAATTCGGTCTGTCTTTGCAAAACCAAATAAAACGTCGTCACGCCCGAACGAAATTGTCGCTGCTCGCTTTCGTAGAGCTGTTCGGCTGATTGCCGTGACGCGAGCGCGGACGAAAGGCGCGCTTCGGCAGAACGCAAAGCCTGAACGGAATTTCTCACTTCGGCTTCGATAATTTGCTCCTGCTGCGCTCTGGTGTTTTTGATTTGCGTTCCTTCCGCTAAGCTGCGACCGAGATTGGCTTCGGCGACTCGATTTCCCAAAGGCAGAGCGATTTGCACGCCGACGCGGTAAGTCGGATATCTATTCAAGAAAATTCCGCCGAGCGAATTGAAGAAACCGCCGACTAAACTTTCGGGCGGCGAAGTGACCGTTACAGTCGGAACAATGTTCAGCGGCGGAAGATTTTGTCCTGCCGAAAGTTGATTGATACGCGCCAGCAATTCGGTATTTACCGTGTTCGTAGTGCGTATAGTTGGATTTGCCGTTCCCGCCAAACCTGCACCCGTGTAATTGCCGACCAAGTTAATTTGCGGTTTTGTCTGGTCACGGAAATAACGCTCGTCAATTTGATTGATTTCGGCATTCGTTTGAAGCTGCGTGATTTCGGGACGATTCTTTAAGGCATCGGCGACCGCCAGTTCCAGAGCGACGCGCGGCGGCTCGAGACTGACTTCGGATATTGGCGTAATCGGACGCGACCAAATTTCCGATGTTCTATCGGGCAGCATCAAAGTTTTCAAATTATTTTCCGCCCGCGTCACGTCTTCCTGCGCCGTATAAACGCTCTGTTCAAAAGTCGTGATTTGCGTGGTCGCCGCAATAATGTCAATCGGCGCGAGAACGCCTTTACTAACTTGACGCTGATTGCTTTCGAGCTGAGTGCGGGCTTGTTTGACAGCATCAATCTGCACCTGCAAATTTCTGAGAGCGAACGTCAGATTCCAATACGCCTGCTCGACCTGCGCGATAACTTCAATAGCGCGCTGACGAAATTGCGCGTCGGTCAAACTCAGATTTTTCTTGGCGATTTCGATGTTGCGGCGATTGTTGTCGAACCGCAGACCGCGCCACAAAGGTTGAATGTAAGTTAAATTAAACGCGGTTGGAAACTGCGGGTTGAGCAAAGCGTTTAGGTTATCAGTCCTTGTACGAGCCGACCCAAAATCCGCTATGTAGGAGCCGCCCGCGAACGGCGAAAAACCACTCGCGCCCAAGTTTGTGCGAAAATCGCTCTGCGTCACCGAGCCGCTCGCGCCCGCGCCGCCAATGGTCGAAGCCGTCGGCGTCGTGCGCCGCTCGTAATAACTCTCGCCGATGAGTTGCGGGTCGTAAATGCCGCGCGCGCCCTTTAAATTAAATTCGGCAATCTGCACGTTGATTTTCGACGAATCAATATCGTTATTGTTTTGCAAAGCAAGCGTGATGGCTTCTTCCAAAGTCATCGGCATTTGATTGATCATATCAACGCCGACGCGCTCGGCTGACGGTAATGGGCGCAACGGTGCTTCGAAATTCGGCGCGACGGGCGGCGGATCGTCGGGCAAAACAGTCGGCGCGACTCCGCCCGAAGTTCCGACATTTTGCGTCGGCGTTTGCTGGATAACCGTGTTCGGATTGGCGATTTGTCCGCTCGGCGTAACGCCCGGCGTTTGCGGTTGGTTCGGCAGCGTCGGCTGTTGTTGTTGCTGCTGCTGTGTCGGAGTCACCGGCTGCTGTGTCGTCTGCTGATTGGTTTGCGGCTCGGTTTGCGTCGGCGGTTGTGTCGGTTGTTGAGTCGGCGGTTGGGCAGGCGGAGTTGTCGGCGGCGTTTGCGCCGCTGCCGTTAATGCCGCGAGGGAAATTGAGAAAAATATCGAAACTGCTTTCTTTTTCATAACGCTAAATCTGTGAATTCAAATCAACTCTCGCTCACCACGCTCGCCTCTTTATCTTTAATTTTCGCTTCCTTCTTGGGCTTTCTAAATACCGCCGTCGCCTTTTCATAAACCGGACGCAGATTGTTGACCTTGAATCGTTCGTAACTCGCGCCCGCACGCTGCCAGACGGTTGATTCCTGCGCGTCGTCGAACAATGAATAAAAAACCGGAACTGCCAGCAGAGTTAAAAGCAGACACATTGATTGTCCGCCGACGACCAGAATTCCAATCGAGCGATTGGTTGCCGCGCCCGCGCCGCTGCCGACAACGAGCGGAATCATTCCGGCGACGAGCGCAATCGTCGTCATCAAAATCGGACGCAAACGGTCGCGGTTCGCCTGAATAATCGCGTCGTAACGCTCCATTCCGCTCGCCCGCAAATGGTTCGTGTGGTCAATCTGCAAAATCGCGTTTTTCTTGACGATACCGAACAGCAATAAAATTCCGAGCGCGGAAAAAATGTTCAAAGTCTGCCCGGCGAGCAAGGTCGAAAGCAGCGCGAACGGAATCGAAAGCGGCAGAGTTAAAAGAATCGTAATCGGGTGAATAAACGATTCGAACTGCGCCGCGAGAATCAAATACATAAAGACAAACGACAACAGAAACGCGAGCATAAACGAATTGTAAGCGCGCTCCAATTCCTGCGATTGTCCGGTCACGCCGGTTCGATATTCCTGCGCCATATTGAGCGTCGCGGCGTGTTTTTGCAGCACGGCGAGCGCGTCGGATTCCGAAGCGTTCGGCGGCAAACTCGCGGAAATCGTCACTTGTCTTTGCCGGTTCAAACGGTTAATCGAAGCCGGACTCAAACCTTCTTCCAATCGCACGAGTTTTTCCAAACCGACGGTTCCGCCGTTTGACGAAGCGACGGTGAAATACTGCAAACTGTCGCGCGTGCGGCGGAACGGTTCGTCGGCTTGAATCAAAACGTCGTATTGGTCTGAGCCTTCGGCAAACGTCGAAACTCTCTGACCGGCGGACAAAATATTTAACGCCTGCGCGACATCGCCTGCCTGCACGCCCAAATCGGCAGCTTTGGCGCGGTCAATTAAAACGCGAATTTCAGGACTGCCGAGTTCGAGCGAACGGTCGGCATCGCGGAACGTATCGTCGGCGCGTAATTTTTCGACCAACTGATTTGAATATTCGTCGAGCTTTTGAATGTCGGGTCCGGCGATGTAATAACCGATGCCAGAACCGCCGCGACCTAGACCTAAGCTATTACCGATTGACGAACTGCCGGAAACATTAACGCGATAATCTTTCGATTGATATTTTTTGACGATGCCGCGCGTTCGATTAATCAAATCGGCTTGCGAGAATTTTCGGTCGCCGACCGGAACTAAACTGATGTTGACGTTGCCCGTGTGACTTGCTCCGCCGCCCCAACCGCCGACCTGCACCAAAGTATTCTGCAATCCCGGAAGCTGTTCGCGCACATCGCGGGCGATGCGTTCGAGAATGCTTTGCGTCGCTGCCAAACTTGTTCCCTGCGGTCCGCGAACGCTGATTTGAAAAGCCGATTCGTCTTCGTCGGGCAGAAACGCCATTCCGACGAAATTGAAAAGCGGGTAAATCGAAGCGACTGTGATGACGCACAGCAGCACAACTGCCCAGCGAAAACGCATCGAAAGTTTCAAAAGCCAGGTATAAGTGCCGTCAATTTTGTTGTAGAACCAACTGTTTTTTGAATCGTCGGCTGCCCGATTTTTGTCGTCCGCTGCCTGTTGTTCGTTTTTGGAAATGAGCATTCCATCACCGGAAATTTCGGTGCGCGGCGAAGATTCGTCCGTTGCTGCCGGAGACGGTTCTGACGAGTCTTCTTCTTTTTTGTGCGGCTTAATCCAGCGCGCCGCGAGCATCGGCGTTAAAGTGAACGAAACGATTAGCGAAACCGCAATTGCCGCCGCCGAAGTCAAACCGAACGACGACATAAATCTGCCGACGATGCCGGTCATAAATCCGACGGGAATAAACACGGCGAGCAGCGAAAGCGTCGTCGCCAAAACCGCCAGACCGATTTCTTTTGTGCCTTCGACCGCTGCCTGAAAGGGGTGCATTCCCTTTTCTTCAACGAAACGGTAGATGTTTTCCAAAACGACAATCGCATCGTCAATCACGATGCCGACCATCAAGGTCAAAGCGAGCATCGTCATCTGATTTAACGAATAGCCCAACCACGCAATCAGCGCGAACGAAGCGATAATCGAAACGGGAATGGCGAGCGCGGCGATAATCGTCGAGCGAATGTTCCACAAAAACAGAAACACGACGACCGCCGCCAAAATGCCGCCGATGATCAAATGTTCTTCGATGGCGTGCAGCGAGTTTTCGATAAATTCCGATTGGTCGCGCGTGATGGCGACTTTCATATCCGGCGGCAGCGTCGGTATGATTTCGTTCATTCGTTCTTTCACGCCGGAAATCAAAGCGATTGTATTTGAACCGGCTTGTTTGCGAATGGCGAGAAAAACCGCCTGCGTGCCGTCGAGCGCCGCGGCGGTCGTCGGTTCGACTCCGCCGTCTTCGACGCGCCCGATGTCTTTTATTTTAATCGGATAATTATTGCGCGACGTGATGACGACTTCGTTAAAATCTTCAACTTTCTCGACCTTGCTGTATGTTCGTAAAGTTATTGCCCTCGTGCCTTCGTTCACCGTGCCGCCGGGCTGTTCCTGATTCTGCGCGCGAATCGCGTTCGAGACTTCCGTGACCGAAAGATTAAAAGCGCGCAGACGGTCGGGATTAATATAGATTTTTATTTCGCGTTGCCGTCCGCCGAAGATTTGCACTTCGCCCACGCCGTCGGCGTTTTCGATGCGTTCCTGAATTTGATTTTGAACAAAATCGGTCAACTCCACGACCGACCGCGGCGCGCTGATCGCATAAATCAAAACCGGCTGCGAATCGGGATCGGATTTGCGAACGACCGGCGGATCGGCGGTTTCCGGTAAACGGTTGACGACACCGCTCAATTTCTGCTGAATTTCCTGATACGCCTGATCAGGGTCTTTATCTAAATTAAAAGTCAGCGTGACGTTTGAGCGACCGATTGAAGAACTCGAACGCATTTCTTCGATGCCCGGAACGGTATTGACCGCGCCTTCGATAACGTCGGTGATCTCCGATTCGATCTGTTCGGGAGCCGCGCCCGGATTCGACGTTTGAACGCTGACCGTCGGCAAATCAATTTTCGGAAAACGGTCAACGCCGAGCGTGAAAAAACTAAAGCCGCCGACAACCGTTAAAAACAAAACGATAACGGTTGCGAAAACCGGACGATGCA
>CBDUBY010000065.1:0-17125 GCA_965365505.1 uncultured Pyrinomonadaceae bacterium
TTTGCGTCGCCGCCGCCCATCAAAGCGACGAGTCTTTGCGCTTTCGACGAATTATCTTGGGTGATAACGTTGTATTTGATTTCCGAGCTAAATTTGCCGAAACCGTAAAGCGCATTTATTTTGCACGAGGATTTTTCGGGTATCAAAAGCGAAATTGTGCCGTTCTGCGTTCCGAACGTATATTGCCCGCCGGTTTGAAACGCGCCGGTGAATTTTATCGAGCCGGAATTCGAGTTGATTTCGGTTTGCCCGTGTTCGATGCGCTCCAGCGTAATCGCGCCGCTGATGGTTCTCGCTCGAAAAATATCGCCTATCTCGCTCGGCGCGGCATCGAACGCGACGACGTTACCGTTAGCAGTTTCGAGCGTTATCGCGCCGCGGCAATTTTCCAACATTACATCGCCTTCGTAAGTCGCCGCTTGAGTTCCCTCTTCGATATTATTCAAAAAGATATCACCGCCGATATTTTTAACGACCGCTTTGCGAACCGCTTCGATTTTCGTTTGGGTCGTTCGACCTTTGACGTTGACGACTGCGCCGCGCGGCACGTCGAGTTCGATTTCGTCACCCGACAAGCATTCTTCAGGTTTCGTTTCTTTCGCGTCGGTCGGGTCAAATCCCGTGACCATTACCCAGACCGGTTTATTCGTTTGCTGGCTTTTCTGTTGAACCTTAAAATTGACTTTGCTGCCGTTGCTGACAAACGCGCGAATTTCGCTGCGTTCCCAACCCGTGATTGTCAGGTTTCCTTCCGCAACGCATAAAGAGATATTGACCTTTGCATCAACGACGATTGATTTTTCGGCGAATGTTCCGTCGCCGGATGCTTTTACGCTTTTACGTTTAACTCTGTCTCTTTCCGCTCGCGGAACGACAATAACTTTCGGCTCGGACTCAGGCTTTTGAGCAAAAACAAAAGGCGCGAAGAGCAGCATCGCAAATGCCGCCAAACTGATTTTTCGCACGATTATATTTACACAAACCATTTTCACTTATTGCTTTTACCTTTTTACTTTACTTATTTCAGACTCGCCATCAATTCGGTTTTATCGGCGACTGAGTTGAGCAAATCAATTTTGTTTTGATACGAAGCGCGGAGTATTTGTCTTGCCGCTTCGTTATTCGGATTTTTCTGCACTTCCCGTTTCATTTTGGCGATGGCATCGTCCGTAACTGCTAAATCGCGCTCAAACTGGAAACGCGACGAAGCGGATAATGTTTGGTCTTTCCCGGCGTTAACGGTTTGCGTCAGCGACGCAATCGTTTTCAGATAACTGTCCTCGCCGCGAATCATTTCGCCCGACGCAGGATTTACCTTTTGCGGTGTAAAAGTTTGCGGTTTAACATCATCCGCGCTTTTTTCACTTCTGACAACAGAAGTGTTTACGGGGCGAATTTCATTTTTAGTCGGTTCAAAGTTCGCAGGCTGTGCGTCGCGTCGAACAGGCGCAGTTGGCGGCGCGGCAACGGGTTCGATATTTTTTACCGGCTCGCTCGCCGTAATCTTCGCAACAGCGACGGACGGATTTTTTTCGATTTGTTTCGTCTGCGCGATGTTATTAGGCGACTCGTCTGGCTTCAAACTCAAAAGCGTAATCGAAACGACCGCCACGAAAACCAAACTCGCAAATGCCGCCGTCTGCGGTTTCAACAAAAATGCGAAAATCGGTTTCCAGAACGATTTTCGTTCTCGCTCAATTGAATCGTTGATTTTCGCCCACAAACGCTGCGTCGGAACGAGCGTGTTAAATTCCTGTTCAAGCGCGGAAAATGCAAACGCCGATTCTTCTTCGGATTCAGCCAGCAAAATCGCGCAATCGTCGCACGCCGCGACGTGCCGCGCCACTGATTCCGATTTAACAGAATCGAGTTCGCCGTCCAAAAAGGCTTGAATCGTTCCGATGTCTAAACATTTATCCGTCATAAGGTTTCGTACCTCCGATCTTGCCGTAGTGCCTGACAAATTCCTGTCGGGCGCGAGCGACATAAGTTCCGATGCTGGTTTCATTAAGTTCAAGACTGCTTGCAATTTCTTTGTAAGATAAGCCTTGCTGTTTCAACACCAGACAGCTTCGCAGAGGTTCTTTTATCAAACTCAAAGCGCGGTGAACTTCTTTTGCCCGCATCCGCTCTTCATAATCCATCTCGACCGTCGTATCGCTCAGCTCGCTCGAATCTTTGACGTAATTATCTTCGCGCGTGTTCGCCCTAATGTTTCCGCGAATCGTGTTTCGCGCCAGATTGAGCGCGACGCGAATCAGCCAAGGGCGCAGCATTTCTTCGTTTTCAATCGCGTCCAGATTATTATGCAGCCGCAGAAACGTTTCCTGCGTCACGTCTTCGGCGAGCATCGCGTCCTGGACGACCGACCGCGCCGCGCGAAACACAGTTCGATGGTGAAGCGTGAATGCCTCATCAAAAACGATTTTGTCTGTTTTCGTCGCCGTACCCGCTTCGGACATTGCGTCCATTATCATTTTTACGCTTCCGGTCATTATTAAAGCTCAATTGCGCTTTCAAAATATAGAACACCGCTCGATTGGTTTTTGTGACAATTTTTATCTTTAAGCTATGAAGTAGACTGAATTAAAGGAACTATTCAAGTTAAAAATTTACGATCTTTGCCTTTTGCACCAACTCGTCTGCCAAATTCGCTTCGCGTTCCGCCGTGATGAAAAAAGTATAACTGTTTTCCCTTTCCGATAAAACTTCTTCTAAAGCCTCAAAAGAAAATTCTGCCGATTCATCGAAATTCGGTTCGATTAACGCAAGGCGTTTCAGACTTTCGTTGAGATGTTCCTTGCCAACTCCGAATTCACCGATTTCGCCGCCGGTAATCAGGCGAATTTCGGATTGCTCTTCGGCAAAATGCGCGAGCAGCGACGCGGCGCGGCTCACGCCCGCTTCAAATCTTTGCGAAACAGGCGAAACGGCTTTGCCTTTCTGCTCAGCTTCGATTTTTTCGCGCAAAGTTAAAGTTTTTCCTTCAGCTTCGCCGAATATTCTCGCGTCGAAAGCTACCGTCACGCGCCGTTCGTCTTCGGCGGAAAATTCGCGGACGATTAAACGACGAGTTCGCGCCGTCGCCTTCCAATCCACGCGCCGCAGGTCGTCCATCGGCTGATAATCGCGCAGCGCGAGCAAGTCCTGTCCTAAACCTTTTTTCACCGCGACAAATTTTCCGGCATTGAGCGGCAAATCCGTCGTTTCTTCGTCAATTGAAACGAGTTTCGGGAAAATCACGATTTCCGCCGCCTGCGCCGAAAGCCTACGGCGATGGCGAAAAAATGCGAACGGGAATTTTGTCGAAAGCTCGAAATCTTTAATGATGAATCGCCCGCGTCTCGGGAAAATATGTTCCGCCGTGTTCTCCGTCGAACGGCGGCGCGGAATGTGTATGAAATAGTCGAGCGTGTGTTTAATAATCGGCGGGCGCGTTATTTTTTCCGTCCAGCGTTCGGGCAGAATCTGTTTTATCTCGTCGAATAAAATTGATTTTTCCCGTTCCCTGCCGCGCACTTCCGTGACGACGGAAATTGTGGGAAAAAATATTTTGCGATTATGCAGGCTGACGAGAATCGGCGTGGGTTCACCGGCGAAAATCGTTTCGGGAAAACGCATTTTCACATCGAGTTTTTTCAAACAAAAATTTCCGATAAAGAATCCGACGATCAGCGAAGCGGTGAGTAAGGAAAGAATCAGAAACAAAAGATTATTGCCCGTATTCCAAGCCGCGAAACCGACGATTGTTATCAAAACCAAAATAACCGCGCCGCCGACCGTGAACTCGAACGGCAGATTCATCTGCGAGGCTTCCTGACTAGCCGAACGCGCCAGCGGCGGCACGACGAAAAGCAGAATCAGAACGATGAAGATTAACGAAGAAGTCGCCGCAAATATCGCCATCGAATTGTTGCCCGTCCGGTGCGCGTAAAGCGTCAGAAACGCCAGACTCAAACCGATAAAGACGACCGAGAAACCGAGAATGGCGTTGCGAACGTCGCGGAAACTGAAAAGCTGGACCAGCGTCTTTAAGTTCATTCTAAATCGGCACTTCAACTTTCGTTAAAATCTCGCGCAAAATTTGTTCGGCTTGCGTGGTCAGACGCTTGGAACTCGCTTGTCTGGAATTAACAATAACGCGGTGGGCGAAACACGGCATCACGAGGCGTTTGATGTCGTCGGCAATGCAAAAATCGCGTCCCTCAATCAGTGCATAAGCCTGCGCCGAACGAAAAAGCGCGAGCGTTCCGCGCGGGCTGATGCCGAGTTCGAGCGATTCGGATTCGCGGGTTAACCGAACGATATTTAACAGATAATCAATCAGCGATTCGTCAACGCGAACTTCCGCCGCTTTCGCCTGCAAATCCAAAATATCTTCCTGCGACATCACGGGTTGAACATATTTAAGCGGATTTTCCCTTTCGCGGTCACGCAGAATTTCTCGCTCATCAGCTAAACTCGGATAACCGACGTGCAGACGCAGCATAAATCTATCGAGCTGCGATTCGGGCAGCGGATAAGTTCCGTGATGCTCGGTCGGATTTTGCGTGGCGACGACCATAAACGGCAGCGGCAGCGGGCGCGATGTGCCTTCGACGGTGATTTGTTCTTCCGCCATCGCTTCAAGCAGCGCAGACTGAGTTTTCGGCGTGGCGCGATTAATTTCGTCGGCTAAAACGATATTCGAGAAAATCGGTCCGGCGTTCCAGACAAAATGCTCGTCGCGCTGGTTGTAAATCGAAAGCCCGATAACGTCGGACGGCAGCAAATCGGACGTAAATTGAACGCGGTGAAACGACAAATCGAGCGCCCGCGCCAAAGCATTGGCAAGCGTCGTTTTCCCGATGCCCGGAACGTCTTCGATCAGCAAATGACCTTTGGCAAGCAGCGCGACGAGCGCGAGTTTGACCGTTTCGGTTTTGCCTTTGATAACGCGCTCAATCTCGTTCTGCAGCCGTCTGATTTTCTCAGCCGGATTATAATCGGGCGCAGCAGGTTTGATTATGGTTTCGGTTTCGCTGGTTATCCAATCTCTCATTCGTTTTAGTTTGTCCCAAATTGCCAAATCTATTTTACAGGATTTAGTTGCCGTTCTGCACGAAAATTTGGCTTGTTCGTTTATTAAACTTATCTTCGGAGTTAAAGTTTCCTTTTTCGCCAGTGAAAATTTTTAATCATATTTGATTTTGTGTTATAAATTGATTCAAATATATTGCAACCTTTTCTCCCGAAAAATCGTGAGAAAGACGAAGAGGAAATTCTAAGAAATTTATGAAAAACATACGTCGCAACTTTAAAAATCAGCAAGGTTTTAATTTAATCGAATTGATGATTGTGATTGCCATCATCGCGCTTCTTATCGGCGTCGGCGTTCCCGCCTGGCAGTCAATGGTCAGAAGCGGAAACGAAACGACCGCCGTTCAATCGGTCAGCACGGTTCGCACATTACAGGCGCAATATGCTTCCAAACATCAAGGCAAATTCGCTCCGAACTTTGACGAATTAATCAAATCCGTTCAGCTCAAAGATGAATTCAAAGGCGAAAGCCCGGTCGTTAACGGTTATATCTACAAAATGACGGCGCAGGAACCTTCCGGCTCGCAGCCCGCTTTTTACTCGATCACCGCCGACCCGCAGGTTTCCGAAGGCGTAACCGCCACGGGCAATCGCCATTTTTACTTTGATTCAACGCTCGGCACGATAAAATCAACCGAAGAAAATCGTCCGGCAAAAGCCGATGACCCGTCAATTTAACGAATAAAACTTGACGCTCAAGGCGGGCTTTGTTAGGATTCGGAATTTGGAAATTAGAATTGCCGTCTTAGCTCAGTGGTAGAGCACTCGCTTCACACGCGATAGGTCACAAGTTCAAATCTTGTAGACGGCACCAATTTTTTGGATAGTTTAGAGGCATTCTCAAATGCCTCTTTTTTAATTCACACCGAATAGTTCGGCGGCAGACTTTGTATCTTTAAAGTTTGCCTGATGGTGATGGAACAAATCACATTATTTTTGTGGAGTCATTATTGTTTCTGCGAAAGCTCATTGTCTCCGACGATATAACTATCACGCGCTCGCACTGTGACGTTTGGACGATTTACTCTGACTTTAATCTGTTTGCGTTCTCCTGCCGCGCCCTCTTCTTTTGGATAATAGCCGATGCTGTATTGGCTGCGAAGCTCCTCGCCGATGCCTTCAAAAGCAGCGATCAAACCGCCGGGCGTTGATTCGGGACGAAAGACTCTGCCGCCCGTTAAATCGGCTAAACCTTCCAGATATGTTTTTCCGCGCGCATAGTCGGCACTCGACGGCAACTGTGTTCCGCCGCCCGTCGGCAATCCTAAAATTGGCGGAGAACCCATCACGCCGCCCTGACCGATGCCGCGACTGGCGAGAAAAGTATTGTAGTAAATCGGGAAAATTACCGCTTCCGATTCGACTGCCGCGCTGAGAGTTTTATCGAAACTCGAACCTCTCGATGTCGTGTCAACGCCGTCGGTAAATAAAACCATCGCTTTTCGCCCTTCTATTTTATTGAGTTGCTTGCGCAGTGAAAAATTAACCGCTTCATACAGTGACGTGCCATTGCCGAAGTTGGCGCGCCGAATCGCTTTGTAAATTTTTTCGCGGTCATTGGTCAGTTCCGCTAAAACATTTACCGACGCATCGAACTCGATAACCATTACCCGGTCGGCAGATTTTAATTGATTCACAAACGAGATGGCAGCATTTTGAATTTCCGTGATTTTATAGGCGGTCGAAGGACTCGTATCAATTAATAGAACTACCGAGAACGGTTGTTGTTCGGAAGCACCGAAATAAGCCACTTCCTGCTCGACACCGTTTTCAAAAATTTTGAAATCATTCCGCCGCAGAGTGGAAATGTAAATCCCGCTCCGTTCATAAACCGAAACGGGTATTGTCACCAGAGTCGTGCCGACTTTTATCACTTCTTCCTCATCGTCACCGGAAGTCGGCGAATCAGTTTGCGTCTCGGGCGACGGCGGATTTTTCAGCGGCGCTTCGGCTTTATTTTTTGATTTGTTTTTTTTGCCGCCCGAACTTGGTTTCGTATAAATCAAGCTCGTTTTGCTCGGCGCAGATTCAGAATAATCGCCCGAGTTTTGGGTTTGTTCGACTGACGGCGTAGAATCAGGCGTCGTTGCGCTTTTGGATTTCCTGCCGGATTGCGCTTCGGCGATGACAGATAATCCTAATACGAATATTAAAAATATTGATAATTTGCTCATTTTGGTAAATTCCCGTTTTTCAATTTGCAAAGGTAATTTTGTTGATTTGATGCACGAAATAAAAATAGGGATAGGAAACTTTTCGATGAGATTCACTGATTTTGGCGGATTATTTCTTAAATCAGCAGTTTAGGGATTTATCAATGCTTACTTTCCGCGCTTGCCAGAAGTTAAACAAATTTCTTTTTATCTTCACAAAACCCTAACAATTCGGTAGTAAATTTTATTTCGGTAATATACAATGCAGAATAAATTAATGAAGCAACCGTTAAACTAATTGAGGAATCTACAAAGAAATTATTTTGTAACACGTTCGGGGATTTGAATACGACGAAGGCGCACTGATGCTCTGTTGCGCTTCTGACACTTTTAAGCCTCAGCTTCATAAAGCGCATCGCATAGCGCGCCGACTACTCACACGATAACAATTTTTTCAATCCAAAGGATGTCTAAAACCATTCAATAACCAATTTACGGTAATCGGTTCGGATTGGGCTTTTTAACAACCAAGCAAACAAAAAACCTAGCGGGCAGTGCGGTATTGTTTATTTCAAACTTTTGACGAGAAATCAAATACTGAGCAGGTTTTTAAGTTTTCAGGACAAGTATTTATAGTTAAAGTTTCAGACCAAAATATAAGTAGAAAAAGTTTCTTATAAATATGAATAAAGTATCCGTTAATCGGTTAAAGATATTTATTATTGTGTTGTTTTTATCGCCGGCACTTTTCTTTTTTTTCGACAATCACATTGAGAAAAAGGTATCGGGGCAAAACGGAATGAACTTGTCAGCACCGACCGATGTGACGGCGACCGACGGGACTTACTCGACAAAAGTCGGTTTGCGATGGGATACGATGCGCGGAGCGACGATTTACCGTATCTTTCGCAGCCCGACCAATAATCCGGCAGCCGCAACCGATGTCGGGGCAACAGCGGCAAATTCCTTTTTCGATACGACCGCGCCGCAGGGACAAACATTTTTTTATTGGATTCGCTCGGAAAACTCGGGTGGAATGAGCAGTTTGAGCCAAGCCGAACAGGGCTTTCGGGCTAACGGAGCACTCGGCAACGGCACGCAGCCGCTTCAGCCGCCGGTCGCACCGGCGGGAAACCCGATTACCGCGACCAAAGCCAGCTTAGGGAAAGCTCTTTTCTGGGACGAACAACTTTCCTCAACACGGACGGTTTCCTGCGGAACCTGTCACTCGGGCGCCGGCGGCGGAGTTGATAAAAGAACCGCCGCCCAACGACCGCGCTCGACGAATCCGGGTTTTAACGGCTTATTTAATGACGCCGACGATGTTTTCGGCTCGCCCGGCGTGATGGCAAGCAATCTGGACGGCACATATAATTGGTCGAATGCTTACGGCTTCCGCGAACAAGTAACGGGCAGACGCGCGATGCCTTACACGGATGCGGCTTATCCTGATTCCCTTTTTTGGGATGGACGCGCCATGGGAACTTTTCGTGATCCTTTGACAAATCAGGTTATTTTACAAAACGGGGCGGCACTTGAAAATCAGGTTTTAGGACCGCCGTTAAGCGACACGGAAATGGCGCATTCGGGCAGAAATTGGCAGCAGGTCGCCGACCGTATAACGAGCGCGAAACCGCTGGCTGTCGCCGTCAACATTCCGGTTGGTTTGGAAAACTGGATTGACGGCAGAACTTACCCGGAGCTTTTCGAGGAAGCCTTCGGCACGCCGGAAGTGACGCCCGCGAGAATTGCGATGGCAATCGCCACGCACGAGCGAACGCTGTTTTCCGATCAAACGCCGTTCGATCAGTTTAATCAGGGAATCGGAACTCTGACGGCATCCGAGCAAAACGGCAGAAATCTTTTTACCTCCGGAGTGACCGGCTGCAGTTCCTGCCACACGGGAAATCTTCTGACCGATGACTCATTTAATTATATCGGCGTGCGTCCGTCTATTGAAGATACGGGCAGACAGCAGGTAACAGGCAATGCAACCGACTCCGCGCAGTTTCGCACGCCGAATCTGCGTAATGTCGAACTGCGCGGCGCGTATTTTCACAACGGGCAATTCACGACTTTGCGAGAGGTAGTTGATTTTTATGCCCGCGGCGGAGATTTTGACGCCCCGAACAAAGATGTGAATGTGCGCCCGCGTAATCTGAGCAATCAGCAGCGCAACGATCTGGTGGCATTTATGAGCCGACCGTTGACCGATCCGCGTGTTCGCAATGAACTTCCGCCGTTCGACCATCCGACGCTTTACACCGAATCGAATCGCGTTCCCGTCGTATCCGGGACGGGCAGAGCAGGCGTGCAAAATCAAGTTCCGCAGGTTTACGCCGTCGAACCGCCGCTTGCCGGAAATCCGTCTTTCACTGTCGGCGTAACAAACGCGCTCGGCGGCGCGCAGGCAGTTCTGGTAATTAATTCGAGTGATCCGGGCGTTGGTAATTCAATTCCCGCCAGCGGTTCGTTCACGCGCCAAATCGTTTCGCTTTCCGGCAGCGGTTACGGTTCAGTATCGCTTTCGATTCCGAATGATCCGCAGATTGTCGGGCAGACGTTTTTCGGACGCTGGTATGTTCCCGATTCTTCTGCCGTGAACGGGTTTTCAGTTTCCCGATTGTTTCAATTTACAGTCTTCGGCGAGTCAAGCTCTGCCGCAAACAATTCCACTTTCGCTGATTTCGACGGCGACGGCAAGGCGGATGTATCAGTCTTCCGTCCCGCTAACGGCACCTGGTATGTTCAGCAATCTACGGCAGGTTTCACCGGCGCGGCATTCGGTCAAAGCGGTGACAAAATTGTTCCCGCCGATTATGACGGCGACGGTAAAACCGATTATGCAGTTTATCGCGGCGGAACGTGGCATCTCCTGAGAAGCACAGCAGGATTCATCGGCGTAGCCTTCGGCACGTCAACTGACATTCCCGTTCCGGCTGATTTCGACGGCGACGGCAAAGCTGAGTTAGCAGTTTTCCGACCGTCAAACGGCGGCTGGTTCACCTACAATTTAACAACGGCGGCGACGACATCAATCGCTTTCGGACAGTCGGACGACAAACCCGTCGCAGCGGATTACGACGGCGACGGCAAAGCCGACGTTGCCGTGTTCCGTGCTGGAACCTGGTATATTCAGGGAAGCACTGCGGGTTTTACAACGGTCAACTTCGGATTTTCAACTGACACGCCCGTGCCTGCCGATTACGACGGCGACGGCAAAACCGATGTCGCCGTTTTCAGAAACGGCACCTGGTATCTGCAGCGGTCAACGGCTGGTTTCATCGGAATAGTCTTTGGGTTAGGAACGGATGCGCCTGTTCCGGCAGACTATGACGGTGACGGAAAGACTGATGTGGCGGTCTTCAGGAACGGAACCTGGTATTTGCAGCGAAGTACGCAAGGGTTTACAGGCATTCAATTCGGTGCGGCAACCGACCAGCCGGCTCCGAATGCTTACATCCCGTAAAAATGCCAGGGCGCATATATTGGTATGAAGTTACGGGACAGATAAGCGAAAACTACGCCGGAGTTGAATACGTATCCTGCAATCAATTTTTTTAAAAAGCTGTTTGAAAACTCGAAATATTTTTGTTTTTCGTCATCAAAGATAACTGACATCCCCGCTCCGCCGCCCGGCGAGCATCGCCGGGTTTTGAGAATTCAATGTTCCGACGCTGAAAGCGTCGAACAAATCGCGTTGTTTGTTGCTCACCTTCAGTGAGCGATGAAACATTCGCAGTCAACCCGGCGATGCTCGCCGGGCTATCGTATCGGTCGCTTTCAGCGACTTTTTCGAGTTTTCAAACAGCTTCTAAGTCGCTATTTCGCTTTCCTATCCAATATATTGTTTGGTATGACGTGATTTTCACCACGCCTCTCTGCCTACTGAATAAATGCCTCCGGAATTGGTTGGTCGTTGGTCATGCCGAACTGCACTGCGCCAAAACCTTGCTGCGAACGCTGCATATACCAAACTCCGTCTCTGAAAACGGCGACATCGGTTTTGCCGTCGCCATCGTAATCTGCCGCAACCGGAATGTCGCCAGACGCGCCGAACTGCAAGCCGTAAATTCCCTGCGTGCTGCCGAGAATATACCAAACTCCCGAACGGAAAACCGCCTGGTCGGCTTTGCCGTCGCCGTCATAATCGCCGACAATCGGCTTGTCCGTTGCAATTCCAAACTGCACTCCGGTAAAGCCTAAAGATGAACGAAGCAGATACCACGTGCCGTCTCGAAAGACCGCAAAATCAATTTTACCGTCAGCGTCATAATCAGCCGGAACCGGTTTGTCCGACGAAACTCCAAACTGCACGGCTTGATATTGGCTGTTGGCAAGATTGAACATCCACCAAACGCCGCCGCGATAAACGGCAAGCTCGGCTCGTCCATCGCCCGTATAATCTGCCGGAACTGGAATGTCTCCGACTTGTCCGAATTGTGCGCCATTGAAAGCACCGTTGGAACTATTGAGCCAATACCATGCTCCATCACGAAAGACGGCGATGTCGGTTCGTCCGTCACCGTCAAAATCGGCGGGCGTGATTTGATCAGTTGAGGTACCAAACTGATTTCCGGTAAATCCCGAACTCGAACGAAGTAAATACCACACGGAATTTGAAGGGCGAAATACGGCTTGGTCGGCGCGTCCGTCATTGTCGAAATCGAATGTCGAACGACCGACTTCAAGTGTTCCGCTCGAATTTAGGCGGGCAATAAAGTTGCGCTGCTGCCCGCCGATGTTTGTAAAATAGCCGCCTGCTAAAATTTTTCCTCCGGGTTGAATTACGAGCGTTCTGACCTGAACATTGGCATTCGGATTAAAAGCCTTGTCGAGCGTGCCGTCGGCGTTCAAGCGAGCGATGTTACTGCGCGGCTGACCGCCGATATTTGTAAAATCACCACCGACTAAAATCTTTCCGTCCGGTTGAACCGCCAGGGAAACTACGGCGCCGCTTCCATTAGGATCAAAAGCGGTATCAAGCGTACCGTCCGCATTTAAACGCGCAATGCCGGTACGCGGCGTTGCGCCTATAAATTGGAAATCGCCGCCGACCAGAATTTTCCCGTCCGGTTGAATCGCCAGCGTATAAACCCGCAGACTGGAACTCGGATTAAAAGCAGTATCAAGCGTGCCGTCCGCGTTCAAGCGTGCGATGCGGCTGCGCGGCTGACCGCCGATGTTTGTAAAAGTACCGCCAATCAGAATTTTTCCGTCCGGTTGAATCGCTATTGTGTAAACCAAGCCGTTACCTACATTCGGATTAAAAGCCGCGTCGAGCGTCCCGTCGGGGTTCAGGCGGGCAATGCTATTGCGCGGCTGCCCGCCGATATTTGAAAAACCGCCGCCGACTAAAATCTTTCCGTCCGGCTGAATCGCCAGCGAAAGGATGATGCCGTCCGCATTCGGATTGAAAGCGGCATCAAGCGTGCCGTCAGCATTTAAGCGGGCAATGCGGTTACGCGGTTGTCCGTCAATATTTGTAAAAAAGCCGCCGACCAGAATCTTCCCGTCCGGCTGCAGCTCCATCATATAAACCTGTTCATTAGCGCTTGCAGCGAACGATAAATCGAGCGTGCCGTTAGCGTTCAGCCGGGCGATGCGGCTGCGCGGCTGACCGCCGACGTTTGTAAAAATGCCGCCGATCAGAATCTTCCCATCCGGTTGCAGCGCTATCGTATTAACCGCGCCGTTTAAAAATATATTAAAAGCCGACGAAGCAGAGACGAACCAACCGGCAATTAAAATCATTACCAAAACTGTTTGAAAAGTAAGGTTAAAGCAGTAATTTATGAGTTGCACAATCTGAGATTTTCTCAATTCTTGCATAAGTTTTCACCTTGCCTAATTTATATTTTCGTTCCGAAATCAAAGAAAAATGCCGAACGGTTGAGCTAACGCTGGGTGAAACCGAATATACGCAACTTCAAACTCACAGGTCAAATTCGATAACAAATTCGCTGTTTGACCTCGTGCCCATTGAATTGTTGGCTGTGTCTTCATTTTCAAACACACTCTTTGCTAAAACTTCGGAAACGAATCGAAAAAAGTGTATATCCGAAACAAAAAATTGCCAAGTATTTTGATTTCATCTTTCGTATAATCGGTTATCTGTCGGTGTGTGATGGTCAAGAAAAACAAGAGGCAAAATTCTATAACCAGATATTTTGTTTGAGTCGAATGCGCTCGGCGCAAAGGTCTGACGGCAAACAGCAGGCGCGATAGATCGACATTATAAAAGCCTACCTTTGCTAATTTTTGAAATAGATTAATAATTCACGCGCGGTTGTAGTTTCAGCCGCACTCGTGTATATTTCACACCAATCTATCCATAAATCTTGAAATTTAAAGTTTATCTGCGGCGTTTATCAAAACTGTCGTCAGCAATAGATTTTGTTTTCGTCACACCTCACGGAAGTTAAATGACGGAGTTGGACAAGTGTCTTTACAATTCTTGTCCGAATAAATTTACACCTTTCATATAACTTTTGCTTCAAAAAAGTGCGTTAGTAGATAGCGAAATCAAATCTGTTAGAAAAAGTTTCTATTTAATACTTTTTTCCCGGCTTTTGACTGTGACTGTAACCTTGTCTTCCAGGACACGGCTAACTTCATTACACCGTCAAAGCGGCGGAAACAGGCAATTCATCTGCAAAGGCTTCAGTTTTTCAAGCCGCAATTTGGCTTTTATCACATTTCATTAAGGAGAATCGCGTCATGACCAGATACCTGAATGTATCGAGAAAATTTACCAAAAGCATCGTCTTATTAGTTTTTTTTATCGGCTGTATATCTTTAATTTCGATTTGGGCTGATACAACCTTGTCCCGTTCGTTATCAAATTATTTGTTGAACGGTTTTGGCGAAAGCGATGCGAACGCGAGTTCTGAAATAAAATCCGAAACCGATGATGACACTGTTTTTACCAATGAATTAGGCGCGCCGTTGCTGGTGTCGTCCGCCGACGGCAAAATCGCTTTTTCCAGTGACCGCGATGGTGATGCGGAAATTTATACGATGAATGCCGACGGCACGAATGTCGTGCAGTTAACGACCGCCGCGAACGCCGATTATGCGCCCAATTGGTCGCCTGACGGAACGCAGATTGTTTTCGTGTCGAACCGCGACGGAAACAGCGAGCTTTATACGATGAACGCCGACGGCTCGAATCAAACTCGTCTGACCAATGATGCGGCGGAAGACACCGAACCGGCTTGGTCGCCCGACGGATTAAAAATCGCTTTTACCTCGAACCG
Source organism: uncultured Pyrinomonadaceae bacterium (assembly GCA_965365505.1). Classification (GTDB taxonomy): domain Bacteria; phylum Acidobacteriota; class Blastocatellia; order Pyrinomonadales; family Pyrinomonadaceae. The sequence goes on from CBDUBY010000065.1 coordinate 14,492, forward strand.
CGACGGCGATTACGAGATTTTCACGCACACGCTGGCGACTTCGACAATCACGCAATTAACGACCAATGCCTTTAGCGATAACAAAGCCGCCTGGTCGCCGGACAGCGCGCGAATAGCCTTTGTCAGTAATCGGAGCAGTAACACCGCCAATATCTGGTTAATGAACGCCAACGGCAGCAGTCAATCTCAATACACTTGCAATTCGAGTTCGTCCACGCTCGAACCGTCCTGGTCGCCGGACGGTCAATTCATCGCTTTCAGTTCAAATTATCAGGGAAATTTTGAAATTTATAAATTTCTTGTCAGCAATTTTAATTGCAGCAGTCTGCAATTTACACGCTTAACCAACAACTCAACCGTTGACCGGCAGCCAACTTGGTCAACCGACGGCAGTAAAATTATTTTTCAAACAAATCGTGACGACAACAACGAAATTTATTCGATCAATTCTTCCGACGGCTCTGTTCCGCAGCGTTTGACGGCGGACGGCGCGGACGACGCTTATCCGGCGGTGCAGGCGATTCCGGCTTTGCGGATTAACGACGTGACCGTCAGCGAACCCGTTTCCGGCACGGCGACAATGACTTTTACGGTTGGCTTGTCAATGAAATATCCGCAGCCGATTAGCGTGATGTATGCGACGGCGGACGCGGCGGCAATCGCCGGAACGGATTATCAATCCGCTGCCGGGACGATTAGTTTTAATGCGAATGAAACGAGCAAAACTTTTACCGTGACGGTTAATTCCGACGCCGTTCAGGAAAATTTCGAGCAATTTTTTGTCAATCTCAGCAATCCGACGAACGCCGTCATCACCGACGCGCAGGGACGCGGCACAATTCGCCCGCCCGTTTATAACGGCAAAATAGCTTTTCAGACAAATCGTGATGTTAATTATGAACTTTACACGATGAACCCGGACGGAACGGGACAAACGAATATCACCAATCATCCATCATCAGATGAAAATCCCACTTGGTCGCCCGACGGAACGAAAATCGCTTTTGAATCTAATCGCGCGGTTCCCAGTTACAATCAAATCTTTACCACTGATCCGCAGGGATTATTAGCGACGCAGCTAACCAATCTAAATGAATATCACTACGCGCCGGTCTGGTCGCCCGACGGAACTAAGATAGCTTTCCGAAAATATATCAATAACGACTATCAAATTTTTGTAATGGATGCCGACGGCAGCAATATCACTCAATTGACCACAAATATCGGTGGCGGTAATTACCGTGTAACCTGGTCGCCCGATGGAACGAAAATCGCTTTTTTGACCAGTGGTTCTACATTATATTCAATCAACGCCGACGGCACAGAATTAACTCTTATTTCAAACACCCTGAATACAAGCTCAAGCTACGGTATAAACTGGTCGCCCGACGGAACAAAATTCGTTTTTGCTAATTACCAAACTTCATATTGGCAAATTTGCACGATGAATGTGGATGGCACGAACCGGATTTGTTTGACGAATGATGTTTCTCCGGTCGGTGTCAACAAACGCGACCCGTTCTGGTCGCCGGACGGCAGCCAGATTGTCTATGTTGCCAGTCAAAGCGGCGGCAGTGAAGATATTTGGGTAATTAAAGCCGACGGTTCCAGCCGAATGCGTTTGACCGACACGCCGACTTTTTTTGAATATAGTCCGGTCTGGCAGCCGAGTCTGATACCGTTCCCCGATTTGCGGACGAGCCAGGCGAACGCGCCGACGATTACGACCGATACGGCTTTTAATTTGAACTGGACTGCGCTCAACGAAGGCGCGGCGGCAACGGGCGCGAATTGGACGGAGAAAATTTATTTCTCGACTGACAATCAAATCGGCAATGATTTGTTTCTCGGCGAACAGCAAATCACCGACGCGCTCGCGCCAAATCAAACGGCGAACTTGCAGCAATCCGTCAGCGTTCCGTGGAGCGCGGTTCCGGCTGACGGCAATTATTTTTTAATCATCCAAACCGATGCCAACGCCAATTTGCAGGAAACCGAAGAAGTTGATAACTGGCGCGTCGTTCCGGTCACGGTGCAGCGTTCGCTGCGCCCGGATTTAACCGTTGATTCGATTACCGCTTCGCCAAAGGCAAACGCGGGCGATACGATTCGCGTGGATTTCCGCGTCAAAAATCGCGGCAACGGCGCGACCGGCGTTTCAAATTGGACTGACTGGCTTTATTTGTCGAGCGACACGGTGCCGAACTCGTCTGACCCGATAAAAATCGCCGTTCCGCACGTCGGCGTGTTAAATTCCAATGGCACTTATGACGCTTTTGCCGATGTACCGATTCCCGCCGACATCGCGCCCGGTTTATATAATTTTATCGTTTATACGGACTTTGACGGCTCGGATAACCGCGACGGCGTATTTGAGGTCAGTGAAGGCATCGAATCAAATAACTACAACATCGCGCAGCCGATTGTTATCAATGTTCCGGGAACGAGCGCGTTTGTCGGCAACAACGTCGGCAATATTCCCGACGGAATTTTAAACGGAGGTTTCGGCGCGCCGCGCGACATTACTTTCAATGTTGCCGGAATCAACAGCAGTAACCCGAACGTCGTCGTCACCTTTGCTGCGACGCACAACTGGCTGAGCGACGTGGAAGCGACGCTGATCGCGCCCGACGG
>CBDUBY010000066.1:0-16864 GCA_965365505.1 uncultured Pyrinomonadaceae bacterium
GCGGGCGTGAAAATGATGCTGACCGTCGGCACGGGAAACCCGCACAATGGCGAAATCAAACGCGCTGTTGATGTCGCCGAACAATACGAGAATGTTTTCGCGTCGGTCGGCGTTCACCCGCACGACGCGAAAGAATATAACGAGCAAGCGGAAGCGCATTTGATTGATTTAGTCGAATCATCGAAAAAAATCGTTGCCTGGGGCGAAATCGGGCTGGATTTTTATTATGACCACAGCCCGCGCGAAATTCAGCGAGAAGCGTTCGTCAAACAGATTCGGGCGGCGCGAAAACTCGATTTGCCGATTATTATTCATTCGCGCGACGCGGACGACGAGACGGTGGAAATTTTAACGGAAGAATGTGCGGGCGAAACTTTTCGCGGCGGCGTGATGCATTGTTTCGGCGGTTCGGCGGCAATGGCGAAAGCGTTGATGGACGTTGGTTTTTACATTTCTTTTGCGGGAAACGTCACATTTAAAAAGGCAGAGAATTTGCGCGAAGCGGCGCGCGTTGTGCCGCTCGGTAAACTTCTGATTGAAACCGATTGCCCGTTTCTTGCGCCGATACCGTTTCGCGGAAAAAGAAACGAGCCGAGATACGTCGTTGAAACGGCAAAGTTTTTGGCGGAATTTTATGGAATAGATTTGCAGGTTTTAGCCGAAGCGACGACGCAGAATTTTCTGCGGTTATTCAGAGTTGAAACAAACTGAATTTCGCCGTTTAAGGTGAAATTAAAAAAGGGCGCGTGTTTTTGAACACGCGCCCTTTTCGTTGTGCCAGGGAATTAAAAAACAAACGCGCCGGGAACCGGTCGGTCGGTCGCTGTGCCAAACGACACGCCGGTAAATCCGGCGGTTGAGCGTTGCAGATACCACGTTCCGCCGCGAAAGACGGCGACATCGGTTTTGCCGTCACCATCATAATCCGCCGGTGTCGGCACGTCGTCCGCCGCGCCGAAGGCAATTCCGGTGAATCCTAACTGACTGCGTTGCAGATACCACGTTCCGACCGACGGACGAAAGACGGCGACATCGGCTTTGCCGTCGCCATCAAAGTCCGCCGGAACGGGCTTGTCTTCCGCCGCGCCGAATGAAATGCCGGTGAATCCGAGCGTGCTGCGGTTCAAATACCAAATGCCGGTTGACGGGCGAAAGACGGCGACATCAGCTTTACCGTCGCCGTCAAAGTCTGCCGGAACGGGTTTATCTTCAGTCGCGCCGAAAGATACGCCGGAAGTTTGACCGCTGACTAAATTGTAGATATACCACGCGCCGGTTGATGGTCGGAAAACCGCGAGTTCCGATTTGCCGTCGCCGTCGAAATCAGCCGGAACGGGCGTGTCGGTTGCCGCGCCAAAGCCAATGCCGGTAAATCCGAGCGTGCTTCTCTGCACATACCACGTTCCGCCGCGAAAGACAGCGACATCGGTTTTGCCGTCGCCGTCGTAATCCGCCGGAACGATTTTATCGGTTGAAAGCCCGAACGATACACCGATGAAACCGTTTGCCGACTGCTGCAAATACCACGCGCCCGTGTTGGGACGAAACACGGAAACGTCGGCTTTCGCGTCGCCGTCGAAATCGAATTTCGCGCCGCCGAAGCGGACTTGAAAAGTGTGTTCGTAGGTTTGTCCCTGATAGACGTTACGGAATTTCCAATTGCCCGGCGGCGCGTTGGCGGGCAGCGTCAGCGTGTAATACCAATAAGACGCGGCATAAGTCTGCGGGCTGGTGTGCGTCCACGTTTGAAAAGTCGTGCCGTCAGGTCGAACGAGCGAAAGCTGACTTTGATGTCCGGTTTGCTGGTCGTGGTAGTAGCTGGCGACTATCACCTGACTGCCGGGCGCGAAAACATTTTTCGCATTGATAATATCGGGATTCGGACAGGGCTGAAACGACGGCGGCGCGGAATGCGTCATCACTTTGTTGACTTTTGAATCGTAATACGCCGGTTGATTCAGCCAGTAAGTCGTGGTGTTCATCGTGTTGCAAGTGCCCTGATACGGGTCTTGCAATTGATTCGCGGCGTTGTAGATTTCAAAATGCAGATGCGGTCCGGTTGAGTTGCCGGAACTGCCGATCACGCCCAAATATTCGCCCGCCGTCACCTGTTCGCCGACGGCTTTGGTGGTCAGCGAATTGTTTTTCAGATGTCCATACCACGAAACCGTTCCGTCGGCGTGGCGCACATAAACGGCGTTCCAATTGCTGCCGTTCAGCGAGCAGCTGCGGTCGGCGTTGCCGTTGGATTTGAAGATGATTTGCCCGCTCGCGGCGGCGACGGCAATCGCTTCGTTGTTGTCCATTTTGTTGAATGAAAAAGGAAACGTAAACATATCAATTCCGGCGTGATTGTAGCCATCTGCGGAATCGTAAGTGCGTGTGCCGCAATTCCAATCGCGCAATTGATTCGGAAAAGCCGGATTCTGGTCAACGAAATTGGAAATGCCGTGAACGAAGTAATCGTTGTTGACGGCGCCATTGTTGGTAATCGGGAAAATAAATAACGGCGGCAAAAAAGAACTCGCTTCCTGAAGTTTGCCTTCGGCGCGTAATTGGTTGATGCTGTCCTGCAACTGAATTTTGATTGCGTTGCGGGCTTCTTCAGTTAAGCATTCCGTGTTGGCGGGCAGTTTATATTCGCCGCCGCCGACTTGCGGCGCAGAGCGCGAATCGTCCTGGGCATTCACCAATGTCGTCGGCGCGAAAATAGCAAACGCCAGCGCAAGCGAAAAACAAATGAGCGACGGAATTTTTGAATGAATGATTTTCATAGTATATTGTTCCTTTCGAGAAAAGCCGTCTGCGAATGATAGCCGCGACGGGAAATGGATAAAATAGTTTGAAGGACGGGTTGTATAAACGATTTTTTCGGTAACTGACAATATAATTTAATCCGAAAATTTATTCAAGAATTTAATAAAAATATAATATGGCAAAGGAAAATTCATTCGACATCGTATCGAAAACCGATTACGCGGAAATTACCAACGCGCTCAATCAAACCGGCAAAGAAATCGCGCAGCGTTTCGACTTTAAAGGCAGCAAAGCGACGGTCGAGATGGCTGATAAAGATTTGTTAATGTCTGCCGAAGACGAAACCAGGCTGCGAAATATGAACGATATTCTGCAGAACAAACTCATCAAACGCGGCATCTCGCTAAAGGCTTTGGATTATCAAAAAATCGAACCGGCGGCGGGCGGAACGGTTCGGCAAACGGTGAAAATTCAGCAGGGAATTCCGATTGAAAAGGCAAAGGAAATAGTTAAATTTATCAAGGACGCGAAGTTAAAAGTGCAGGCTTCGATTCAAGGCGAAACCGTGCGCGTTTCCGGCAAAGACCGCGACACTTTGCAAGACACGATCGCACAACTCAAAGCCAAAGACTTTGGAATTGATATGCAGTTTGACAACTATCGCTCAAATTAATAATGCAGACTTTTTCTACAAAATTAGCGGCTAAACCGCAACTTGCGGCAAAGCGGATTTTCAGCCTCATCAAAACCGAGATGGCTTTAATCGAAGCCGAGTTCGAGCGTCAGGCGAGTTCCAATATTCAAGTCATCAATTTTCTGGGCGATTATCTCCGCGCCTCCGGCGGCAAGCGAGTTCGTCCGGCACTTCTGGTTTTATCGAACTACGCCGCGCATGGAAAGGCTTCCAATGAAAACGTGATTCGGCTGGCGACCGTGATGGAAATGCTCCACACGGCGACGCTCGTTCACGACGATATTATTGACAACGCCGAAACCAGAAGAAACCGCGCCAGCGTCAATGCCCGATTCGGCAATCAGGTTTCGGTTTTGATGGGCGATTGGCTGTATATGTCGGCGTTTGAGACTTCATTGAAAGAGCGCAGTCTGGAGATTTTGGATATTTTAACGCGCTTGACTCGCAAAATGACCGAGGGCGAGTTGATTCAATTGACGACGCTCGGACGAACCGATATTTCAGAAACCGAATATTTCGATATTTTGGAACGCAAAACTGCTTATCTTTTTTCGGCTTGCTGCGAAATCGGCGCAATTCTTGCTGGTGCGCCGATGGATTGGCAAATAGCTCTCAGAAATTTCGGGATGAATCTCGGTACAGCTTTCCAACTTGCCGATGATTTGCTCGATTTTACGGCGGAAGAAGAAGTTTTGGGCAAGGCTTCGGGCGCGGATTTATTGGAAGGAAAATTAACTTTGCCCCTGATTTTGCTGATGAAAAAAGAGCTTGAGTTGAAATCCGATTTAGAGAAAATTATGCACGACGGAAACTATCAGCGTTTTTCACGTCGAATGCTGCTTGAAAAATTAGAAACAACCGGACTGTTGGAAGAAACTCGGCAAATGGCATATACTTTCGCCAACCGTGCAATAAAAAATCTTGAACTATTACCGAAAACAGAGTATCGTTCTGCTTTGGAAGAAATTCCTAATTATATGATTGAGCGAAATAAATAATTAGTCTCTAGCCCGTTGTCATTTGTCCTTTGTTCGTGTCTGGAAACAATTGAAATTTAGCCAAGCTAAGTGAAGGACAAAGGATTAGGACAAAAAACTTATGCTTAACGAAGAAAATTTGGTCGCCACTTTAGAACAGAGTTTACGGCAAACGAAAAACGCGCAGGGTCGGCTTATGGGACGATTGCGCGAAGTCGAAGCCGAAGCTGACAATTTGCGTAATGAAATCGAGGCTCTGGAAAACAGCGCGCAGAAAACCAAAGAGGCGATTGACAGTATTCTGGCGACGATGGGCGCGTCGAATGCTTCGTGGAAAGTTAATAAAAAACCGCAGTATGAAGAAGACGATTATGAACTGGAAAAAGAATCGAGAAGGCACAATCAGATAACTTTGCGAAATCAAAACAACGGCAATAATCGAAACGGTTCTATCGCTTATCTAAATGATTCGCGCAATAATAATAACAACAACAACCGTTATCGAAATGTTTCCTCGATCAGTTCCAATCATTACGAACCGAAAAACAACCGCTTTGCAGATCGCACCATAACGCAGGCTTGCACTTTGCTTTTGCGCGACGCGAGTTCGCCGCTGCACGTCAACGAACTTTATAATCTGCTGCGCGAAGGCGGATTTGAATTCAAAGGCAATAATCCGACGATCTCGATTGCCGTATCTTTGAACCGAAACCGCCGATTTTGCAAAGTCGCGCCGGGAACTTTCGATTTAGTGATGCGCGACGCTTCGCAAGTGGCATCTTGAATCTGAAAATCTTCATCAAAAATTTCTCTTAATAGTGCTTCACATAGTTTTCTACTGACTTAAAGGCTTGTTTTTTTAGTTAAAATAAGCAAGAATACAGGTCTAATAATTAGAATTTCTGTTTGCCGTTGCTGGAGATTTATGAATAATCCGTTTAATTATCGTTTTAAAAAATCAGTTTTTGTGATTGGCTTTTTCTGTTTGATTTTTGGGTTGGGCGAGAATTCGTTTGCTCAGAAGGTTCGTCTTCGGGCGCAGCTCACGCCGACTTGTTCGGGGTCGGCGAATTCTAAATTTGCCGACATCTATGCTGACGGCAACATCGCCGTTTTGGGCAGTTATACCTGTCGCGGCGCATTTATCTTCGACGTTTCAAACCCGGACGCGCCGACGCTTTCCGCACATTACAATCCGGGCAACAACCAGCAATTTCTCGAAGCCGTCGTCATCGGTAATCGCGGTTATTTCGGCAGCGGCAACGGCGGCGGCGTCCATATCGTTGATTTAACGAACCCGGCAAGTCCGCAATTGCTCGGCATCGTTAATGCGGCAAACGGCAACGGTTTCGCTTCGATTCACGAAATGGTCGTCTTCAGACAAAACGGCGCGGATTATTTAATTGAAAACTTTAACGGATTTACCACTAAGATTTTAAAAGTCATTAATATCAGCAATCCGGCAAATCCGGTTTTCATCCGCGATATTAATCCGACGGAAGTTAGCTGGGTTCATGCGATGCACATACGCGGCAACCGAATGTTCACTTCGGGTTGGGGAACGGGAACGGTGCGCGGCAGAACGGAAATTTATGACATCACGAATATCGGAACACAAGCCCCGACGCTGCTCGGTTTTATCGAAGACCAATCAGGCGTGACGGCGGGCAACAGTATGCACAGCAGTTGGTCGAGCGAGGACGGCAATTATTTGTATTCCTGCCGCGAAACCAGCAACGGCAATGCTGACCTTCGCACTTATAACATTACCAATCCGGCACAGCCGCTGCTGGTCAATCGGCTCGGAATGAACGAACTCGGATTAAACGCCGTGTCGCCGCACAATCCAGTCGTTATGGGAAATTATCTTTACGTCGCGTGGTATCAAGCCGGCGTGCAGGTTTTCGACATTTCAATACCAAATCAACCGCGCCGTGTCGCGCAGTATGATTCTTTTCAACCTGCGTATCACGAAGAAGAATCGAAAACTCTGCCGACGGACGAGCCTTGGGATATGTTCTGCGGCGGCGAGCGAATGCAAAACGCTTTGCCGACGAGCTACGAAGGTAATTGGGCAGTTTACCCATTTCTCGGTCAGGACAAAGTTCTGCTCGGCGATTTGCGAAACGGTTTGCTCATCGTTGATGCGATGAAAGTCGCGCAGCCGGCGAAAAACGTCGTTTCGGATTATGACGGCGACGGCAAAACCGATTATTCGACCTTTTCGCCGAACAACGGATTGTGGACAATCGAAAACAGCCAGAACAGTTCCGCGTTCTCGACTTATTTCGGCGCGAGCGGAGATAAAATCGTGCCGGGCGATTACGACGGCGACGGCAAATCGGATGTCGCGGTTTTCCGTCCGTCAAGCGGCGTTTGGTATATTTTAGGCACGGCGAGCGGTTTTCGCGCCATCCAATTCGGCGCAGGCACGGACGTTCCGGTCGCGGCTGATTATGACGCGGACGGCAAAACCGACGTGGCGGTTTGGCGACCATCAAACGGCGGCTGGTATATTCAACAAAGCAGCCTCGGAATGCGCGGCGTTATTTGGGGCGCCAGCACCGACAAACCGATTACCGGAGATTTTGAAGGCGACGGAAAGGCAGACGTCGCCATCTTTCGACCATCGAACGGAACCTGGTATATTCTGCAAAGTTCTTCAAATTTGATGCTCGCCCGCCAATTCGGTCTCGGCACAGACAAGCCGCTCGCCGGAGATTTTGACGGCGACGCCAAAACCGATTTCGCGGTTTTCCGACCTTCGAGCGGCGTTTGGTATGTTTTGAATTCGGCGACGAATGTTTTGAGCGCGACGGTGTTCGGCGCGGCGGATGACGTTTTGATTCCGGCGGATTACGACGGCGACGGCAAAGTTGACATCGCCGTTTATCGTGAATCCGCGAACACTTGGTATCGTCTGAACAGTTCGAGCGGCACTCTCATCAGCCGAACATTCGGTCAAAACGGCGATTTACCGTCGCCTTCGTCAGTGCAGCCGCAGTAGTTTTTTCAGTTCGTAAAAATAAAAGCCTAAAGTTGAAATTTTAATTTTGACTTTAGGCTTTTTGCTTTTATCATTGCCAAATATGAAATTACGTCTGACCGTTCGCAGCGGCTCGCTTTCCGGCAGAACTTATGAATTGACCGAGGGATTTTTGACCGTCGGACGCAGCGAAAACTGCGCCGTGCGCCTCGACCCGCTGACTGATAGAGTTGCTTCCAAACAACACGCTTACATCGAAGCGAAACCCGACGGCTTTTATTTGATTGACAACCAAAGCACAAACGGAACTTTGCTGAACAATCAGAAAATACAAGTCGCCAAACTAAATTCCGGCGACGCGATTCAATTCGGAAAAAACGGAGTCGAAGCCGTCGTCAATCTCGAAGCCGAAAACTTTCAGAGCGCGGCGACGCAAATCAAATCTTCATTCGAGTTGCCGTCAAACATTCAATCTCAATCGGCGGCGACCGCAGTTCTGCCGCCCATCAGTTGGCAAAACTCGATGAGCGGTTTAAGTGCCGGACACATTGAAAATCCTGTCGAAAAGAGTCAGACCGGAAAATATATCGGCGTGGCGGTAGCGATTTTCTCAGTTGTTTTTCTTTCACTGATTGTGATGCTGCTGATGTTTGCGAGCGTCGGCATCGGCGCGGCAATCGCCGCTTCGGTCATCGCCTTCACACCCGCGATGTTTTATTTGCTGCCGCTTATCTGGCTTGACCGCTACGATCCCGAACCGTTATGGCTGCTGGCTCTCGCCTTCGCGTGGGGCGCGCTCGTCGCCGTGATTGTTTCTTTTATAATCAACACTTTGCTCGGCGCGTTTTTCGGAGATGCTTTTGGCGCGGTTGTTTCCGCGCCGATTTTTGAGGAAGGCTCGAAAGGTTTGGGCTTGATTATACTGCTTGTTTTTTTCCGTCGTTATTTCGACGATATTTTAGACGGAATCGTTTTCGCGGGCGTGATTGCGCTCGGTTTTGCGACGGTCGAAAACGTACTTTATTACGGACGCGCAATTTCACAAGGTCAGGAAACGCTGATTGCGCTGCTGATTTTGCGCGGCGTGATGTCGCCGTTCGCGCACGTTTCATTCACGGCGATGACCGGAATCGGCTGCGGCATCGCTCGTGAATCGCATAATACGCTCGTCAGAATTTTGTTGCCGGTGATGGGTTATGGCGCGGCGGTTTTTCTGCACGCGGTCTGGAACGGAATGGCGACCATCGGCGGTTTAGGCGGATTTTTTCTAGGTTATCTGCTTTTGGAAGTTCCGTTCTTTTTGATTTTCGTCGGCTTCGCCTTTTACACTATGTATCGTCAGAACAAAATTCTCAAAGAAATGCTGGCGATTGATGTCGCGCGCGGTTTGATTCCGCAGGATCATCTGGACATTGCAACGTCGGCATTTCGCAGTTCGTTTTGGATCTTAGGGAGCGTTTTCAGCGGAAAATTCAAAGCCCGCAACCGTTATCTGCGGGCAATCGGCAAACTCGGACTAACCTACTGGCACATTCAACGCGCAACCGCCGCGCAGGGACACACGGGAAGTTTTCAGCAAAACCCGGTTCTTCGGGATGAAGTTCTCAAATGGCGCGACGCAGTTTAGAAATAAAATATCGAGAAAAAAAGTTTGTATAGGATGTATCTTTTTCCCTTTCTCACTTTGTTCCTGCAAAATCGTAAGTAACAAAAAGACTTAGCGCATTTTCCTTGACTTCCGATCGCACATCTTTAACTTTCGCGTTGAGATTGCCGCCGGTGGCGGCAATCGGCAAATTAAGTGCGATTTGCTGACCGCGCAAAATCACAATCGGGTTAACCCGATTGTTCAAAGTCGTCTGCACAATCGGCGTGACGAAACCGCTAACGAACGGTGCAACGCCGTCGAGATTAACCGTTTCGACATTAATCTGCCCAAAGACATTTTGCTCGGCTTCATCGTATCGAAGCTGCAAAGCCGCCTGCGCCCAACCGGTAAAACTGACGCATTGCCCAAAGACGGATGTGCTGCCAGTAAAGGCGAGCGGCGCATTGATTTTGCCGTTTTCCAGTCGCACGCCGGTTTTCACGCCGCTGCCTTCAGGTTGCAAAATGATTCTGCCGTCGCAGCCGCCGTTTTGCTGCAAAGCTAAACTCGCGTATTGCGGTCGGGCGGTCGCATCGAAATTATTCTGTCCCGTTAAATTCAGCGGGAACGCGGGTGCGTTCATATCACGGAAAATTGTCGCCAGAATCGTATCAAAAAATTGCTGGTTTAGAACAACGCTTGCGGTTCCCGCCGGTGAACCGTTCGGGTCAGGCGGCAGAATCGGCACTCCCGGCGGAGTTTGTGCGGCGCGCGGCGTGCCGCCGAAAATGTAGAAAATTAGTCCGCCGCCGATAATCAAACCAAGAACCGTTCCCAAAAGAAATGTAATTAATTTACTCATCTTTGTATCTAAAACGCTTGAGAGTTTGAGAAGTAATTTTTCAAACTCTCAAAAGCGAAAAGTTTACTGTGCCGAAGGCGTAGGTGCCGGTGCGTTTTGCTGTGTTTGTGCGGTTTTCATCATCTGCGTTATGAAAGCCGCCGCCAAACTGAAAAATGCGTCAACCTGCGAGCGGATTTGTTCAGGCGGAACTTTGGCGTAATCGGTCGGTTCGGTGAAAAGCGTCGGTTCGACAGTAGTGCGAATGTTGTTTATTTCCGTCACGAGACTCGCGCCGCTCATACCTTGTACGTTACCTTGTGTTTCGGCGTTAGTGAACGATCGAAGCGGCAAGCCGGTTTCCTTGTCAACGAAGATGAACGATTCGGTTTGAACCGTTCCGGCTTGCGATTTGGTGTCGGTCGTCGCAGCAAAGCGATATTTAGTCGCGTCGCGTCCGTCAACTTTTTCCTCGCCGACGCGCTCGATGCCTTTTAGATTATTCAAACTTTTAACGATTGTTTCCGGCATCATCAAACTACGGACTTCAAAGCCGAGCGCCTCTTTGGTCAGTTCAGCGTATTGTTTGCGCTGCGGCATCACGAGCAGTTGTTTGTCGCCGAGTTCAAGATAAACTAATTTGTCGCCGTTCGGCATTGCAAATTCCATACGGCGGTTCGCGCCGCTGCGCGCGACATCGGCTTTGAGCGGCGGCGATGCCACTTTTTTGTCGCCAGAAGTTTCAAACTTTAAACTGACCGTCGCCTGATACTGATCGGGTTCTTTGCTTTCGACAATGCCGGTCGTGTTGGTCGTTACAGTCGTGGAAAGCGAATTGTTGGCGACCGACACAGTATTACCGTTGGTCGTGACGTTGACGTTCGTGTTGCCGATGGTCATATTGGCGTTGGTGTTCGTCGAACCACCCGAACACGCCGCGCCAATCCCGACTGCGGCGATTAAAAAAAGTCCGATTGTCACTTTTATAATTTCCTGTCGCATAAATTTTCTCCTTTTTGAAATTCGATTAATCTTATGCGGAAATTGTGCCAAAGGTTTTTTAGCCTTTTTTGTATCGCTTTAATGCATCGAAATAGTAATTCCGGTTAAAATTCTCTACTCTAACTATCAAATTCTGATTTCTGATAATGGATTTCAGAATTCTGGAACATAATATTTAGCCCAAAAAATTAACCCCGAATTTCCAAGCCTAAAGCTCAAAAATCTGAAACGGGGTTTTAGCCTCATCACGAGTTGCGCGGATGTGCAAGTTTGATTTTTATGCATTGAATTGCGGCTTTCGGTTAATATCCGATTGCCTCGCCGTCGCTTCTGTTATCAATCGCGCCGAGTCGAAAGCCGGTTTTGGATTCAATCTCGATTCCGGTCGCTGAAGCGATGAAACCGGGATTGTCAGCGAATTGATGTCCCAGATTTTCCAGCACTACGCGCGTGTCGGGCGACATTCCGTAAGGCTCGTAGAGAATTTCGTCGGGAAACCATTGATGGTGAATGCGCGGCGCGTTTATCGCGCTCTGAATGTTCATATCGTGGTCAATCATATTAATGACCGTCTGCAAAACCGCCGTGATAATGCGCGGTCCGCCGCGCGCGCCAACGGCAAACCAGGGCGAGCCGTCTTTACGAAGCACAATCGTCGGAGTCATCGAAGACAGCGGACGTTTTTTCGGCTGGACGGCATTACGCTCACCCTGAACCAACCCGAACATATTCGGCTTGCCCGGACGCGCCGCGAAATCGTCCATTTCGTCGTTTAATAAAACGCCCGTTCCTTTTGCCGTGACGCGAGAACCGTATAAATCGTTGATCGTGTAAGTGTTGCTGACGATTGTGCCGTCCGCGTCGGCGACTGTGAAATGCGTCGTATCCATTGATTCTTTACCGATTTCTCCGGCTTTGATGTCGGAACTTTTCGAGGCTTTCGTCAAATCAATCGTCGCGCCGCGCTTCGCCGCATAGCTTTTCGCAATCAATTCCGTAACCGGAACAGTCGCAAAATCCGCGTCAGCCATATATTCAAAGCGGTCGGCAAACGAACGGCGCAGAGTTTCCGCCAGAACGTGATATTTTTTTGCCGAGTTATGCTCCATCGAGCGAATATCATAATTCTCTAAAATGTTAAGGGCTTGCAGCAGAATAATTCCGCCCGAAGACGGCGGCGGCATCGAAATAATTTCGTGACCGCGATACGTTCCGCGCAAAGGCGTTCGCTCTTTCGCCTGATAATTTTTCAAATCTTCCAAAGTAATCAATCCGTTATTGGCTTTCATATCTTCGGCAATCAGCCGCGCCGTTTCGCCGGTATAAAACTCGCGTGCGCCGGATTTTTTTATTCGGGCAAGAGTTTTGGCGAGTTCGGGCTGTTTCAAAACGTCACCTTCCTCGAAAAATTTGCCGTCGTTCAAAAAGATTCGTTTGCTGTCCGGGTATTTTTCCAGATTGTCTTTGTAGGTTTTAAAGAGATTAGCGAGCCGTCCGCTCAAAACGTATCCGTCCTGCGCCAGCCGCCGCGCCGGTTCGACAAGTTCCGCCCACGTTAATTTTTTCGAGGCGTATTTATTAAAAGCCATTTCCAAACCGGCGGGCGTTCCGGGAACTCCGGCGGCGCGATAGCCGATGGTTGACGAGCCTTCGCCTCTAATGAGTTCGCCTTTATCGTCAACGAAAATGTCGCGGTTCGCCGCTGCCGGAGCCATCTCGCGGTAATCAATCGCCGTCGCCGTGCCGTCTTTAAATCTGATCAGCATAAAGCCGCCGCCGCCGATGTTTCCGGCTTCGGGATAGACAACCGCGAGCGCGAGCGCGACGGCAATCGCCGCGTCAACCGCGTTGCCGCCGCGTTTCATTACATCTGCGCCGATTTGTGAAGCGAGTTCGTGCTGCGACGCGACCATCGCCCGCTTGCCGCGAGCCGCATCGCGTCGCGCCGCAAAAACATCGGTGCCGGTTGAAACGAATGAAAGTTGAAGTAACGCAATCAACAGAAACGCGCCGAATTTTTGTATCGTTTTCATAATTTAAATTAACACCCGCAGAAATAATATCGTTTCAAATATACATAATAAAATCGGGGCATCCAAATCGTTGATAAAGCGCATCGGAAATGAATACAAAAATTATTTAGTGAAAGAATTCCGGTTAATCTTGGCAATTTTTTAAAATAGTAGTAATCTTGGGAATATAAACAATCGTTGTTTATCCCTTACCTTAAAATTTCAAGAAGAAATTCAAATCATCAACAGAATCTCGGCGTTAGGAGTGCGTAGAAATATGAAAAACTTAATAGTCACAAGTATAATAATCTCGGCGGTATTGTTTGGCGGCATACCAACCTCATCAGCCCAACTATTAAATAACAACAAAAATTTCAGAACTATAAAAAATCCGGTCAGCTACCGAAGCGCGGGCGCGTTTTCGGACGGGCGCGGCGTTTGGCTCGAATGGACGACCGAAGTCGAATCGAAAAATCTCGGCTTCCACGTTTATCGCGTCAGCGGCGGCGTGAGGGAACTCGTCAGCCCGTTTATTCCGGGCGCGGATATGCAAGCTCGCGAAGGAAAAGTCACCAACGGAACATACGCATTTTTCCACCGCTTCGGCGATGTCAATTCGAGCTATGTCATCGAAAGTCTGAATGTCAGCGGTCAACGGCACAATTCCAATTTGATTCAAACACGGTTAGTTGACGATTTGACAGCGATTGCCGGAACTTCGTCAGAGGCACTCGACATTCAGGCGAGAAATGCCAATCCGGTAATTACCGGCAGCGAATCGCTTTTACCGGCGGATTTGGCGGCGGAAGTTGAAGCGAATCGTTTGGCTCCCAATCCGGTGACGCAGCTTTGGGTCGCGGCACAGCCGGGCGTGAAAATCGGCATAAAGCAGGAAGGTTTTTACCGCGTAACACGAGCGAGTCTGGAGGCAAACGGCTTTGATATTAATACGCCGACGAATCGCTGGCAGCTTTATGTCAACGGTGTCGAACAGGCGATTAACATTGTCAATGACGGCGAATACGTCGAATTTTACGGAACGGGCGTTGATACGCTCGAATCCGATACGCAAGCCTATTATTTAGTCGTCGGCGCGAATGACGGCAAGCGCATTCCAATGACTTTTCGGCGAAGGGTAAGCAGCGGCGTGGTTTCGGAAAGCTACCCGCAAACTTTTACCAAAAAAGAGCGAACTTTTTATACGCAGCAAATTTTAAATGGCGATGCGGAAAATATTTTCGGCGGAGTTTTTGGTGCCAGCGGCAGAACTTTCAATTTTAATCTGTCGGGCGTTGATTTTAACAGCCCGAACGCTTCGATGGATTTGAGAGTGCAAGGCGTCACCACCGTCGCCCACAATATCAACGTCGTCATCAACGGCACGGAAATCGGCACAATCGGCGGATTTAGTTATGTCCCGATGATTAAGCATTTTGAATTTCCGACTTCGGTTTTACTCGAAGGCGCAAATACTCTGGAATTGACGGGACTTTTGAGTTCGGGAGACGTTTCCGCCTTCGACACAATGAATGTTAATTTCTCGCGCCGTTACATTGCCGAACAAAATCGCCTGTCATTTCACGTTCCCAATTATAAAGCGGTAATCGTGGATGGGTTTACATCGGAGAACGTCCACGTTTTCGATACGACGAATCCTGATTCTCCGGCATTGATTGGCGGGCTGACCGTCGAACAAAACGGAAAAAATTATCGCGTCCATCTGCCGTCCAATCGCGGGCGCGTGATGTATGCCGTCGAAGATTTGAGTTTCCTATCGCCGGCGACAATCAAGCAGGCTTTTCCGTCCAATTTAACTAATGCCTCGAACAACGGCGAATTGATAATCCTTTCCCATACAAATTTTATGACGCAGGCGGAAGACTGGGCGAATTATCGTCGCTCGCAGGGTTTAGCCGTGAAGGTCGTCAATACCGAAGACGTTTATGACGAATTTAACTACGGCGTGTTAAGTCCCGATTCAATCAGAAATTTCCTGCAATACGCTAAGTTAAACTGGCAAACCAAACCGAATTACGTTTTCCTGATCGGTGATGCCACCGTTGACCCGCGAAATTATTTTCCCACCACGAACGGTAATTTTATTCCGACTCGAATGTTCGACTCGATATACGGCGAGGCAAACAGCGACGAAACAATGGGAGATTTTAACAACGACGGATTAGCTGAAATCGCCGTTGGCAGAATCCCTGTCAAAAACGCGACCGAAGTGACGACGATGCTAAGCAAACTTATGGCTTTCGAGCAAAATATCGGCACAAACGGTTTGAGTCGCGGCGCGATTTTCGCCTTTGACCTGCCGGACGGCTATGATTTTGAATCGCTGAGTTCCAGACTGCGCGACCAATTGCCGTCAAATATTGACCGTGTAATGATTGGACGCGGTTCGTCCAATGCCGGCGAATTGATTCCCCAAATTAATCAGGGAAGATTTATCGTTAATTATTCGGGACACGGACAGGCGTCGGCTTGGGCAACTTCGGCTTTCTTCGGCAACGCGCAAGCCGGTCAATTGACAAACGGCGGCGCCAATCTTTCGATTTTCACAATGCTGACTTGTCTGAACGGAAATTTTGTAAATACAACCGACAGTCTTTCGGAAGCATTAATGAAAAACCCGAACGGCGGCGCAGTCACCAGTTGGGCGTCGAGCGGATTAACCACGCCCGACATTCAGGAAGTAATGGCGACGCGCTTCTATAATCAAGTTGCCGCCGGAAACATTACGCGAATCGGCGATTTAATTAAGGACGCAAAAACGACCATCAACTTCGGACGCGACGTGCGCCTGTCTTGGGTGCTGCTCGGCGATCCAATGACAAAGGTTAGATAAATTGACCGTCGCAAAGTAGAATAAAAATCGGCTGACCATTATAAGATGGTCAGCCGATTTTCATTCTATAGCAAATTTCAGACTGAAGAAGTATGTTACATTCCGAAATGCGCTCTGAATCGGGAAAGTTGACTCGTAACCCGTAACTGTATAAACTTTTATCTTTAGAAACGTGGTGAGTTATCAGCGACTTGCGACCACGATAAAAATCGCTAAACAGCTAAGAGTTTCAACCGGATAATTATTTTAAGAAAACTCTGCGCTCGTTCGGCGCGGAGTTTTTTGATTTTTGAATATGATTCCATTGAATAATAAAATTTCTCTCATTTTGATTGGATGTATACTATTTTGCTGTGTGTTGGCTTGTGAAGATAAAGAACATTCAAAAGATGAACAATTAATTCAAAACTTTCAAAATCATAAAGCAGAATTTAATCAATTAGTTCAAATGTTTCAAGAAGATAAAAGCCTAGGACGAGTATCTTATGACTTTACAAGAACGTCTAATTTTTTTGAAAAATGTAAAGAACCTAACGGCTGGAACGGAAAAGAAATTGAGGTCAGCAATGAAAGATTGTATCAATACAGAAAACTCTTTAAAAATTTGGGGCTTTCAGCAGGAATCGAAGGTTATTGTGAAAAAGAGATAATTGAATTTATTGCTTCGACAAGAGGACTTTCTGTAACTGGTTCATCAAAAGGTTATGCTTATTTGCAGAAACCACCAAAAATATTAGTAGATAGTCTGGATAATTATTGGTCAGAAGATAAAAAATCTTTTACCGCTTATAAACACATTGAGGGAAATTGGTATTTATATTTCGACTACGAAGATTAAACCAATTTTGAAATTTTAAATATTTATGAAATTTCTGGATTTATTAAAAGAAAAAGTCGTCGTCTTCGACGGCGCGATGGGAACATTTCTGCAATCGAAAAACCTGACGATTGAAGATTGGGGCGGCGCGACGTTTGAAAACTGTTCGGAAAATCTGCTTTACACGCGACCTGATTTAATCAGGGAAGTTCACACGCGCTTTTTGGAAGTCGGCTGCGATGTCATCGAAACCAATTCGTTCGGCGGCGGTGAAGTCGTTTTGAAAGAGTTTGGAATTGCCGACAAAGCCTATGACGTGAACATCAAAGCGGCGCAGAT
>CBDUBY010000067.1:0-16717 GCA_965365505.1 uncultured Pyrinomonadaceae bacterium
GCGCTCGCAGGCGATAATCAAACACAAATCGTCGGCGCGAATTTCATCAACAAAACTTCGCACGTCCGCGCTTGTTGTGTTTTCATCCGCTCGAAAAAAATATTTTTCCAACGACGCCGCAATGCGCGTCTGCAAATCAGCCGCCGCCAAGCCGCGCGAATTTTCGGCGCGTGAAATTAAACGCACCGTCGCTTCGTCAATCGTATTTTGGTGTTTTTCAGCGGCAAAACTCATTCGTAAATTGCAAGAAGTTTAACATTAAACCGGACAAAAGCGGGAACAATCGCTGCAAACTGGTGTCTAATGTATGTCAAGAAAACATTTGCTCCTGATTATTTCTATCATAATTTTCGCCGCACAAATTGCCCGCGCTCAAAAAGATCGTGAGAACTTCCAACCATCTATCAAAGTCGTTGATTGTAGAAATTGTAGTGACATCATAATCTCGCTGCCAAATCCTGAATATCCAAATTTAGTCGGCTACGGAGCGCATAAATATTCGGGAGAAGTGTTTGTTCAAATTTTGATTGATGAAAAAGGCAATGTTGAATCTGCCCAAGCCATTTCAGGTCATCCTTTTTTTCGCCCATTGTTGGAAAGAGCCGCGTTAAAAGCACTTTTTAAACCGACTTTTATTTTAGAAAAGCCAGTGAAAATTAAAGGAATTATCATTTATCAGATCAAATCGGAGAATATCGAGAACGAAAATCTGAAATTAATCTCGCTCGGTATTTTGAATGATAAAGCGAAAGTTTTGCCGCTGCCGAAACTTCCGAATGGTGGCGTTCGTGTTGCAGGAAGCGTAAATATTTTAGTAAAAATTGATTTGCAAAAAGGCGAAGTCGTTTCCGCTTCAGCAATTTCCGGGCATCCGCTTCTGCGAGTGTTTGCGGAAATCGTCGCGCGACAGGCGAAATTTGAACCCGTTTTGACCGAGTTTCCGACGATTTACGGCACAGGCATTTTAAACTACAAAGTCGAAGATTTCACGGGAAAAGTCGTTGAAAACAAAACCCCGAACAGACTTTTAGCAATTGTTTCCGGCGGAATTTTGAACGGCAAAGCGACGAAATTGGAGAAACCCGAATTTTCCGAGGAAGCGAGAGAGGCTTGCGTCGGCGGAAAGGTCGAAATTGAAGTATTGATTTATGAAGGAACGGGCGAAATCATTTCCGCAAAAGCTGTGTCCGGCAACGAATTATTACGGAAATCTTCCGAAGAAGCGGTAATGAAATCAAAGTTTTCGTCGGCTAATATTGATGGCAATAAAGATTTCTACGTCAAAGGTAGAATTGTCTACCAATTTCCCCAACCGAAATGCGTCGGCGTGAATGTTATTAACGGTAAAGTGTTGAGCGTTCCGAAACCGAAGATTAAAAACTCGATTCGGCGAAGATATTTACAGTCAAAAAATGAACAAACGGTGACGGTGCAGGTGGTAGTTGACGAAACCGGCGCGGTTATCGAGGCAAAGGCTTTGACCGGACATCCTTTGCTTCGCGCCGCCTGCGAAATTTCAGCGCGAAAAGCAAAATTTGCGCCGACTTTAATAAATATGCCGATCAAAGTTCCCGGCATTCTTATCTATAAATTCAAACCCGACGGCACAATTAGTGATGATTTTCCGAAATTATAACTGCCGCCAATCACTTTCGCGCCGTCAGCAATTACTTTGACGACCGCGCCGTTTAATTTACGATACGCGGCGTTTCCAAAGTCAACCGCGCAATTTCCATAAGCAGCCGCGAAACTTCCACAGACGACCGCAAAAATTTTTCAGCGGCGAATTGATGCGTTTCCAGCGTCGGGCGTTATTTCAAATCTTTCGTGTCCAGTTTTGTCGTGATGCGCCCGACCGGATAAACGCCGATGCGCTGGTTGGCGAAATACGGCGAGCGTTCATAGAAGAAAGTCAGTCGCGCAAACGGGCTTTTCGCAAACTTTTCGTCCTTTAATTTTTCTTCAAATTCTTTTTGCAAATTCGCATCTTTCGCCAGCATTTCGCGGGCGAGTTTTTCCAGCACGTAGCCTTCGCCGTATTCCTTCTGCTCGAAAATCGCGTTGAAAAATCCCCAATAAATGAGCGAATCGGGCGAGTTCGGTTCGAGCAGGTGGATGGCGACGTTTGCCGTTTCCTGCGCGAGCGGAATGACTATCGAGTTGGTGGGAAAGGTTCTGGTTTCTTTAACCGAAGTCGTTTTGAAACTGAGCGTGATGCGGTTTTCAAACGAAGCGGCTGACCATTTCAAATCGGCGAAACGATAGCTTTCGACTTCGACGGTCAGCGGCGCGGATAATCTTTGAAATTGAACGCCGTGCGCCTGCAAAACTTCGATTGCGTTTGTCCATTGCGGCGGAACGATATAGTAAAGCGGCGGCGCGACCGATGCGGAAATTCTCGCTTCGTCGAATTTCGGAATGGTGATGTCGAGAGGTTTCGTGCCGTAGATGATGCGCTTCATTCCCGAAATTTCGCTGTCTTCTAAACTATATTCCACGCCTTTGAAATCGAACGGCGCAGATTTATCGGTGATTTCCTGCCGAAGCGGAAATTTTCTGTTCGCGTTGTAGGTTTTTCCGCGCTCGATGGTTTCCGCGTCGGCTTTTTTATTCGCTTCAAAAAGGCTCGTTTTATGTGTATTTATTTCTTCAATCGAGTAACGCAGAATGTCATACGTGCCGCGCACGCGGGATTTGTAGGGTTTTAGCGAATGCGTTTCAATGAGCAATCCGGCGCGATTTCTCAAAGGCGTATAGCCGGTAGCGAAGCGCGGTGTCGGAATAAATGTTTCGATGCCTTTCGTGACTTCGCGCCCGTCGAATTGCAGATAATGCGTGGTCAGATTTCCTTCTTTTTCGACTTTTGCCACGACGTTTTTTTCGTAATGCTCGTTCATCCAATCGCGGACAAACGGTGAAATCTCAAAGTGATGGGCAAATTCGTAAGTTAAATTATAGCGGAAATCCGCGCCGTCAGTGACGTGGCAGTCTATGAAAAAATCCGGCTTCCAATCGTTCCAGAGTTTCAGGAAAGCACGGGTTTCGGGCGCGTCGGCTTTCATATAATCGCGGTTGAGATTCAGGTTGGCAGACGTGGCTCGAAAGCCCATTTCGTCAGGTCCGTTTTGGTTAATGCGGTTGTATTGATTGAAGTTTTCGTGTCCGTCAACATTGTAAATCGGGACGAACAGAATCACGACATCTTTTAATAAATCGGCGCGAATTTTGGTTATCGCAATATCTCTTAACAGAGCAAAACCCGCGTCTTTGCCGTCGGATTCGCCCGCGTGGATGCAGGCTTGAATCAAAACGACGGCTTTGCCTTTTTTTCTGGCTGCCTCGACGGTAAAAGTTTTATCGCTTGCGGCAATCAGCAGCGGCAAATCTCTGCCTTCGCCGCTTTTGCCGAACGATTGATAAACGATTAAATTCGATGCTTCGTCTAACTTTTGCGCGAAGGCGACGGTTTCGCGGTAACGCGGAGTCTTCTGATAATCGGTTTGTTCGGCGAACGTCTGCCAGTCTTTCGGGACGTTCGCCGATTCGCTTTGCGCTCTTGTTTTCATCGTAAATAAAAGAATCGAAAAAATCATTAAGGCGAAAATCGCCCCAGATTGATTGGAGAAAAGAAAATTTCGGTTTTGAATTGGGAAGAACATAAATAAAGTTATTCGGCTGAATAATTCATTCTACATACAAGAACGCGAAAATATAAAAAGGTCGGAGCCAAAACGTGACTTCGACCTTTTCGATTAAATGCCGCAACCGGATTCGAGCGAACCGATTTTGGGAAAATGGTAAGAGCAGACAACCGATTTCGTTTCTGCCTTTACCCGTTATACTGATTTACGGAACATACGCATACGGAGTCGGCGTGTCGGTTGAAATGCCGAACGTAACACCGGTAAAGCCTGCCGTCGTTCTTTGGATAAACCAGTTGCCAACCGACGGACGGTAAACCGCCACATCAGCTTTGCCGTCGCCATCATAATCCGCCGGAACAGGTAAATCCGAGCCTAAACCGAACGTCACGCCGGAGAATCCGGTCGTGCTGCCCTGAATATACCAAACTCCGTTGCGGAAGACCGCGACATCGGTTTTGTTGTCGCCGTCGTAATCCGCCGGAACGGTCAAATCGCCTGATTGTCCGAAGGTTATGCCGGAGAATCCGCCGGAACTTCTCGACACGAACCAAGTGCCGGTTGACGGACGGAACACGGCAAAGTCGCCTTTGCAATCGCCGTCATAATCGCCCACTACCGGCTTGTCGCCCGATTGTCCGAAAGCGGCACTACTTGTCGCGCCGTTGGTTAAATTGTATGTAAACCAAGCACCGGCTGACGGACGGAAGACGACCAATTCGGCTCTGCCATCGCCGGTGATGTCAATCGGCTGCGGAATGTCGCTCGCCGCGCCGAAAGACACGCCGATAAATCCGGCAGTGCTTTGCTGAATAAACCACGTTCCGCCGCGATAAACCGCGATGTCGGTTCTGCCGTCGCCGTCATAGTCCGCCGGAACGATTTTATCGCCCGTCGTGCCGAACGCACTGGAAGCCGAAGCCGAACCTGAATTAAGCAGATACCAAACGCCGGTCGCGCCCGGTCGGAAAACTGATACGTCGGCTTTGTTATCGCCGTCGTAATCAAACCGCCGCTGAATGCGGCAAGCGTCAGGAGAGCAATTTTGCTGGCAAACTCGCGCACCGAGAATTTCCACGTTATCAATCGTCACGCCGGTTGAGGCAACCGCGTTGTCCGAACCCATCAGCCAACGGAAGCGAACCGATTGCCCGTTGAGCGAAGCCGGCAAATTTATCACCGTGTCAATCGTGCCGTTTGAATTTCCTTCCCAAGCCTGTCTGCCGGGCA
Organism: uncultured Pyrinomonadaceae bacterium; assembly: GCA_965365505.1. Lineage (GTDB taxonomy): Bacteria > Acidobacteriota > Blastocatellia > Pyrinomonadales > Pyrinomonadaceae. The sequence continues at coordinate 4,872 of CBDUBY010000067.1, forward strand.
GCGGATTGGCAAAGCCCGTATTGAGCGCGCCCGTGTAACCGCCGGAAACGAACGAGCCGCCGCCGGTAATAATATCTGTCCAGGTCGTGCCGTTGTTGGTCGAAAATTCCAGAACCATTCCGTCGAAACCGTCTTCCGTCAGGAAGCGATTCTTGAACGAAAGCTGCGCGTCCGAGCCGACAATTGAAACCGCCGGACTGGTCAAAGCCGACAAATTAACAGTCGCCGGGTCATTGGCAAACGCCGCGTTCGGCGGGGATGTCGCATTCGTGGTCGTTGTCACCCAGTTAATCGCCGTGCCGGAAATTTGCGTATTTGTCCAGCCTGACGGAAGTGCCGGAGCGGTTACGCCGTCAAAGTTTTCACTGAGCGCGGCGGTTCTCACGCCGGTTGTAAATACTTTGGTGACGTTCGGATACGTCGTTGCGCCGTCGGTGATGACAAAGGTCAGCGTTATGTTGCTGCCGCAAACCGCTGCCGGGTTAACGGTAAAACTGAAAGTTCTGGAAACCGCCGGACTGCCAGGATTTAGCGCGCCGTAATTTTGCGCCGCGCTCGGATTCGTCACGCCGCCTGTTGCTTGCAGCGTCGCCGTCAAATTAGTCGTCGCCGCGCCGCCCGTGTTTTGCAGCGGCAGAGTTACGGTTACGACTTCGCCGGGATCAGGAGTGTTGTTTGGCGTTCCGCAAGATTCGGCGGTAATGGTCGGTCCGGCTGACGTTAAGACTGCAATTCCGTTCAAACACAGATTAACTGTCGCCGTCTGTCCGTTCGTCACCGTTACGGTTTGCGAAGCGGAACTGAACCCGCCTGATTTATTGGCTGTCACCGTGTAAGTTCCCGGCGCAACCGTCATCGAATACGTGCCGGACGCGCCGGTCGTGCGGACAAAACCGCCCGTCGAATCAACGAACGCGCCGGAAATTGGCGCACCGCCGACACAAGCCGTAATCGTGCCGGTAATCGTCGCCTTCGCGCCCGGCGTGCATTGCGGAAATTTGAATTTGCCGATGCGCGACGACCAGCCGAAACCGCTCGTCGTCGCATGATATTCCTGTGTAAAAAACATCGTGCAGTCGTCGTCAGTATCGAGATTCAGCGAACTGTAATCGCCCCAGCGATTGACATTGCCGTTTTGCGCTCCGGCAGCATCGAAAAATAACGCTTCGCCTTCGTTCAAAGTGCCGCTGTTGGCAACATTGTTGGTGCGTCCGGCAATTTTAATGTCGGCGTTCTGCGTTGGTCCTGCCTGACTGTAACCGATGGCGATGTCGCCGCGATTGTCGAGCGCGATGCTGCCCATCCAGTTATTCAAGCGCGTTCCGGGCGTCGCGCCCGCGCCGACCTGCGTTCCCTGGTCGAACACTGAAATCGTCGTGTTTCCCGTTCGGCGCAACTCGAACCAACGAATCGCCGCATCATAAGTCGCTGCCGATGTCGGATTAACACCGCTGGCGTTGACTGTAAAACTGCCAACGTAAGCATTTACCGGAGCGGCTTGCGTTCCGAGATTCCTGTATGACAATCGGTGCATCAAACGACCGCCGAGCGATTCCAAATTCGTGCCGCCCAAGACTTCGATGTCGGCGCGTCCCGGCGGATTGCGTCCGTCGAACGGAGCAAGGGCAACGTCCGTCAGCGGTTGAAAAATAGTATTCGCCGGTGTCGTGAAATCGGGCTTGAATCTGAATGCCCGCAAGCCGTCAATTTCGCCGCCGCCGCTTTCGTCGTTGCGAAATTCTAAAAACAGATGATCGAGGTCAGTCGCTGGTCCGCCGAAGCCTTCGATGTCGGTTGGCAAAACGCCGCCCGAAGTCGCAACGCGCCGCACAATCATCGAAGCGGTCGCGTCGCCCTGCAACATTTTGTCGCGGTCAAAGGCAAGCATACCGGCTCCGGCAAACGCCGCGCCGCCGTTGGTAAATTCGTTGGTCGTCATATAATACCCGTCGCGCCAAACGCCGAATTTCGGGTAATCGTTAATGACGTTGTTCGGGTAAAGATATTGGTAAGCGAAATATGCGCCGGTCGGATCGGGCGTTTGCGACACGGCGACGCATTGATATGTCGGAGTCGTAAAGCCGGTCGGCAAACCGAACTGCGTGATAATCCAGCGGTCTGCCAACTGATCATAAGCAACGGTCGGGTCGCCGTCGTCGCGCCGACATGCGCTGCCTGCGGGAAGCCCGCTCCAGAAGGATGAAGTTTTCACCGGTCCGAAAACTCTCGCGCCGGTCGTTTTGTTGTAAACGCTGGTGACGAGATTGACCGACTGAACGTAGTGATTGGGTCCGACATCGCCGATAGTGTCCGGCGGCGCGACGTTCGGCGCGCCCGCCGTCGTATTGTCGGTCTGTGCGTTGCCGTCCCAAGTCAAACTTGGCGTCGGCATCGCCTGCGGCGCGTCTGCCGACACTGATTTGTCCATCAGCGGGTCTTTGAAACTTTCGCCCGCGCCCGCGCCCGGCATCGTTTTTTTGAGGTCTCGCAAGTTGAGCGAGTTGATTTCCTGAATGTATTGTTCGGGCGAAATGCCTTTGGCAATCGCATCCCGTTCGAGGATTTCTTCGCGCATCTGGCTTTTCGTCAGATAGAAAACCCGGCGCAAATGAGCGTCCATGACGCTGCCGTCCAACTCCGAAAGCGGCGGCGTGACGCCGACTTCCGACGGTATGACAACCGAAAATTCTCCCACTTGCGTGACCGTCCGCGCCGCCACGTCGTTAAATTCCTGAGTCGGCGTTTTGTTTTCGCCGGTCGCCTGTGACGGCATTTTAATCCACGCGACGGCGGCTAAAATCACCATAACTCCAAGCAATGCTCTTAACTTCCAATTCATTTATGTTCCTCCAAAGGTATGCTTCAAATTACGCCTAAAGCGAATCTGCGCCAGTTTATAAATTCAAACAAAGATGTTCGTTCTAAAACTATCGAATCTTCGATTGATTTATAACTGACGCTTTCTATTACAGACTTTCTCTGGCGTATTTAATAGTTTTGTTAAAGCCGTCTGCCAGGCTATGCGAATTATTTACACTCGTGCCGTGTATTTTATTAAATATTCCGAACAGTAAAGCACTCAAAGCCGGACTGTTCAGGTAATTTATAATGACCTTTCTGCTGATGGCTTGCCGTCCGCGCGTTCTGTTTGCAGGTTAAATTACAAGCAGATAACCGAGATATGACAAGATAAAGAATTTATTATTTGATTATAGGATTAAATTAGTAATTATGAATAAACTAGCGTATTTTCTTTGTCGGTGTCAACAAACAAAGGTCTGGAAACGATTTCCGCTTGAATGTTCAGAAAAAAGTAAGGACTCAAATAGCAGACGTTAATTTAATCGGCAAATTGTAGTTCTTCGACAATCTCGCGCATAAACTTTTCGCCGTTTTCCAAATCATCGGGCTTGAGCGAAACCGCGCCGACGACCGCGTGACCGCCGCCGCCGTAACGCTCGCAAATTTCCGCGATATTATGTAGACGCGGACGCGGCGACCAGGGATTTGAGCCGACCGAAATTTTTGTTCTGAACGAACTCTGCGACAGCGAAACGGTGTAAGTCGTTTCGGGATGAAAATAATACGGAATGAATTTGTTATAGCCTTCGATGCCGTCGCCGACCAGATTAAAACTGACCACGCCGCGCGAGTAATTAGCTTTTCGTTTTATTAACTCAACCGTATTCCAATGCTGCTCCAGAATCGGTTCAAGTTTCGCCTGAATCTCCCGGCTTTGCACCACTTCGTCAAGGCTTTTTTCGGTTAAGTCACGAATAATTTTTTCGACAAACGAAGCGTCCTTTTCGCCTTCGATAACCTGCATCAGCTTCAACGCCGAGGAACGCAGTTCGACACACTGCGCGGCTGATTCGTAAAGCGCGCCGTCAATAATGTGCGCCCACTCAATCAACTCCGCGAGGCTTTCATCTTCAAAGCCGAATTTTTCCTTTACGATTCGCGCAATAAATTCCGCGCAGGATTTGCTCGTCGTGTCGAGAAACTTCTTATCCGAATTGTCGGCGCGAAAATGCGCTTCATCCTCCGGCGTGAGAAACGCCGATTGATGATGGTCGAACCACCACGTCAAACGCTCGTCGGCAGAGTATTTAAAGTCAACAATCGCGTTTTCGTCGCCGTCAAACTGTTCCTTATCAAAGGCGTTTCCGGCGCGGTGCATCGTCGGCGTATAGAAAATCTCAGCGTTCGGACTAATTTTCGATTGATAAAATTTTGAAAAAACAGCGGCTGACGAAACGCCGTCAAAGCAGTTTCCATGATAAAGTATGCGAAGTTTCATAAGTAAAAATGTTCCGCGCGTCGAACGAACAAAACATTACAGAGTAGTTATCAAACGGCGCAACGTCAAGGGAAAATATGATTATTCGCATTGCAAACCCGGCGGATGCCGATTCGCTGGTGGAATTTAATCAGGCGATGGCGCTTGAAACCGAGGGCAAACAACTCGATTCGCAAATTTTGAAAAGCGGCGTGACGGCGGTTCTTCAAGACGACAAAAAAGGGTTTTATGTTGTTGCCGAAGGCTATGAGAAAATAATCGGCGGTTTAATGATAACTTTTGAGTGGAGCGATTGGCGCAACAGTTGGTTTTGGTGGATTCAGAGCGTTTATATCACGCCCGAGTTTAGAGGGCAGGGTGTCTACCGCAAACTTTATGAATTTGTAGTTCGTAAAGCGCGGGCGCAGGGCGACATTTGCGGTTTTCGATTATACGTGGAGCGCGAAAACACGCGGGCGCAGAAAGTTTATGAAAAACTCGGAATGGAATCTTCTCATTATTTAATGTTCGAGGCAGTCAATTTAAAGTAAAGAAGAGGCTCTGTTGCCAGAAGCCTCTTGCCAAATTTGAAAAACAAAAATTAAAAGCGAAATGTTGATATGAGATTAGTAGAAGAAAATGTTTACCCTAATTAATATGAATGCGCTAAAAATTTCAGTTTTTCAAAGACCTAAAATGTTTTTCCGCTTTAATAAATCAGCGGAGAGTAAGATGCCTTATTTGTATTGAAAACTTAATTATCTAACTCTCTAGTCGCGTCATATCTAATATGACTGCGACAAGCAATTTTTTTGTGTGGAAAAAAGGTTGGCTCATTTCTTCGCGCCAATGGCTGAAGATATTCCCGAGAAACCAACCTTTTCACCAAACATTTTGTTGTCAACCACCCTTGCAAAAACAATAAAACCCCAACCCTATTTCGGTTTGAAGAAGTTATTATATTATTTACCCCTTGTTCTCCCTGAACTGGTGTCCTTCAGATGCCCAACTGAATTCCTGCTTTGATAGTCGTTTGAACTGTCTGCGATTAACAGGAGCAATGACTGTGCCATTGGTAGTAATTATTGAAAATGCTTGCTGAGCTTAATAAATTTGCAACTTTGTCAGCGGCGTATTATTTTAGTGCGTAATAGCTAAAGTGTCTTTTTAGCATACATTTTCCAGTCGGTGTGAAACGACAGTTGTCTTGTTTTAATTCATTATGAGTCAAATGCTTATTTATGATTTAATAATGCCGATGACGAAAATCAGCGAACCGGAATTTGCTCGAATTTGTGAAGGCATATACGAAGACCGCGAAACGATTCGGCAACATAATCCTATCGGAACACCGGAAGAAACTGTTTTGTGGATGCTTTTGAGTTGTCTCGTCAGCTATTTGAGCCTCTCGGAAGTAGAAACGCCCTGCTTTACCGGTATGCCGACTGCAGAAACTTACCGGAATGCGATTTTATTTGTCTTAAAAGATAAGAAAGCTGAAGATTTTGACGCGGAAGATTATCTTGATAACTTAGTTGCAAAATGATTATCGAAACTTTTATTACTTCGCCATTTCAACAAAACACGCGAGTTTTAGCTTGCGCAGAAACAAAGCGCGCCGTCTGCGTTGACCCTGGCGATTCGGCTGAACAGATAGCCGCGTATATCAACGAAAACCGATTCGATTTGCAGGCGATAACTTTAACGCACGCTCATCTCGACCACATCGGCGGCGTTTCTGATTTGCACAAACTTTTTCCACAAGCGGAAATCCTTCTTCATAAGAACGATGAAGACTTATATTACAATTTGCCCCAACAGCCGCTTTTTATGGGCATTCCGCAATCCGAGTTGAAAGCTCTCGGGTTAGAATACGAAACGCCGCCGCGCCTGACCGGGTTTTGGCAGGACGAGGAGATTTATCCAGTCGGAAACTTAAACTTCAAGATTCTGCACTGTCCCGGACACACGCCCGGTCACGTCGTTTTAGCCGAAGAACGGCTGCGAAAAGTATTCGGCGGCGATTGTCTGTTTGCCGGTTCAATCGGTAGAACAGATTTGCCGGGCGGAAATTTTGGACAGTTAATGAATTCAATAAACGAGAAAATTCTACCGCTCGGCGATGACGTGACGGTTTATTCTGGACACGGCGAAGATACGAACATCGGGCGCGAACGACAAACGAATCCGTTTCTCACGGGCGCATATCAAATGTCGCACGGAAAATTTGTCTGAGAAACATTTTACTGAACAAAATTATTTGCCGCGCAATTCTTTGATGCGCTTCAAAAGCTGCGGCGCGAGTCTTAATGTTTGGAACAAGGTGCCGCCGGCGAAATGTCTGGCGAAACCGCGAAAGGTTTCGACGGCAATCGGCGAGTAAGGCAGCCACCACGCATTCGGAGTTAACAAAACGCGATTGACGTGAATATGCTGCGGCGCGACGAGTTCCATTAAACCCAATTTGCCGTGCGTTCTGCCGTAGCCGCTTTGTTTGAAACCGCCCCAAGGCGTTTGCCCGATGCCGTGCGTGTATAGAACCTCGTTGACGCAAACCGTTCCGGCGAGAATTTTTTCAGCAACTCGTTTTCCTTTCGTCAAATCCTTTGTCCAGACGCTTGCCGTCAAGCCGAAATCCGAATCGTTGGCTAAATCAACCGCTTCCTGTTCGGTTCTGAACGTGGCAATCGGCAGCGTCGGACCGAAAGTTTCCTCGCGCATTCCGCGCATTTCGTTCGTCGCGCCGCCGATAACCGTCGGTTCGTAAAACGCTCCTTCAAAATTTTGATTGCGTCGTCCGCCCGTTAAAATTTTCGCGCCTTCGCGTCTGAAACTTTCAATGTGGTCTTCGACAATGGCTATTTGTCTTTCTGAAGACATTGCCGCGACATCGGTAGTTTCCTTGTCGCCCGAATCCTGATTTAACCGGAGCGTCTTCTCGACAATCAACTTGGTAAATTCTTCGGCGGCGGATTCTTCGACATACAATCTTTCGACCGACGAACACGATTGACCGGAATTACAGAACGCGCCCCAAATCGCGCCCTGCGCGGCGAGTTCGAGATTTGCGTCGGCGAAAACTATCATCGGGTCTTTGCCGCCGAGTTCCAAAACAACGGAAGTTAAATGTTTCGCCGCGCTTTCGGCGATTTTCTTGCCGGTCGCCACGCTGCCCGTGAACATTATTTTCTCGATTCCGGCATCAACCAACGCCGCGCCGGTTCGTCCGTCGCCGGTCAAAATTTGCACGACGTTTTCCGGCAAATTCGCTTTTTCAAAAATCTCGCCGATTTTCTTGCCCGTAAACGGCGTGAGTTCAGAAGGCTTTACAATCACCGCGTTGCCAGCCATCACAGCCATCACCGTTTCGCCCAGAGGAATCGAAAACGGATAGTTCCATGCGGGAATAATTCCGACTGTGCCGAGTGGTTTATAAATGATTTTCGACGTGCGCCCGAGCGTCGCGTAAAGTCCGATGTTGATTCGTTCAGGCTTGAGAATTTTTGCGGTATTTTTAGCGAAATACTGCATTAAATCCAAAACCGGCGCGATTTCCATCGAGAGAGCTTCGGCAATCGGCTTGCCTGATTCGTCGGAAATTAAACAGGCGATTTCATCTAATTCGTTCAAAATCACTTCGCGCGTGCGCATTATAAATCGGGCGCGTTCACGAAAAGAAGTTTCGCGCCAACGCTCGAATGCCCGCCGCGATTTTTCGACTGCTTCGCGCACTTCTTCGGTCGAGGCGTTTGGCGCGCGCCCGAATTCCGCGCCCGTTGCCGGATTATAGGAAACGATTTCGTCCTGTGTTGTCGGAAATGAAAGAACCGCGCTCATAAATTTTCGTTCCTCGTTACAAAGTTTAATTCATAAAGGCGTTTTTTCGGTAATCTTCCGGCTGAAATCAATTTTAATCACGGTGCGAGCGTCATTTTCATCGTGCGCCGTTTCCCGAACGCCGTGTGAAAGTCTACAAAGCGGTGCGCTGTTTTCAAATGCCGTGCGGCTGGTAAACAGTTATTCGCAAACCGAATAAAATCTTACTTGACAAACATTTTAGCGAATATTATTCTTTTAATCGAGGATTATTCCGAATGATTAACGCAATTGACGAAAAAATACTAAACATTATTCAGCAGGACGCGCGAATTTCCAATGCGGAAATCGCCCGCCAGGTTGGGCTTGCGCCGTCGGCGGTTTTAGAGCGCATAAAGAAGTTGGAAGAACGCGGCGTGATTCGCGGTTACGCGGCGGAGATTGACGCGGCGCAAATCGGTTTCGGTTTGACGGCGTTTGTTTTCGTCAAGACGAATTTTTGCGGCGTGGTCGGTTCGTTGATGGCGAAGCTGCCCGAAGTTCTGGAAGTTCACGACATCGCGGGCGACGATTGCTATTTGTTGAAAGTTCGCGCCAAAGATACTGACGAACTCGGCAGATTTTTCCGCGAGAAATTAAAGCCGATTCCCGAAATCATTTCGACCAAAACGACGATAGTTTTACAGACGCTCAAAGAAACGACGGCTTTGCCGATGGAAAATTTCGACGCGGAAACAAATGAATCAAATGCGAAGCGCAAGCCTCGCAAAAAAAATTGAAGTTATAAAGAACGAGGGCAAGGGTTATGCAGCAGGCATTTAAAACAAATCAAACAGCGAAGCAATTTTCAATTTTACTCATCGCGGCGTTCGCGGCGATTTATATTTTTTGGGGTTCGACTTATTTGGCAATTAAATACGCGATCGAAACGATGCCGCCGTTTTTGATGGCTGGTTCGCGCTTTCTCATCGCCGGTTCGATTCTTTACGTCTGGGCGCGGCTGTCGAAGGATTACGAAAAACCGAGCTTTAAACATTGGCGCACGAGCTTTATCGTCGGCACGCTGCTTTTGATGGGCGGCAACGGCTGCGTGGTTTTGGCGCAGCATTATATTTCGTCGAGCCTCGCCGCGCTGCTCGTCGCTACTGAGCCGTTCTGGATTGTTCTTTTAAGTTGGCTGTGGCTGAAAGGAACGCGCCCGAATTGGAAAGTCGCGCTCGGTTTGCTCATCGGATTTACGGGCGTTTATTTGCTCATTGGCGGGCAAGGCGATACGGGGCAAAATTCAAATCAAATTTTCGGCGCGTTTCTCGTCGTCGGCGCCGCGTTTTCGTGGGCGTTGGGTTCGATGTATGGCTTGCGGGCGACGACTCCGAAATCGGCTTTGCTGACTTCGGGAATGCAGATGCTTTCCGGCGGCGCGGTTTTAACCGTCGTCGGCAGTCTGAAAGGCGAATGGACGACTTTTCAAATCGCTGACGTTTCGACGAATTCGTGGTTCGCGCTCGCATATTTGATTGTTGCCGGTTCGCTCATCGGCTTTACGGCTTACAGTTGGCTTTTGAAAAATGCTGAACCGGCGATGGTCGCGACTTACGCTTACGTCAATCCGGTCGTCGCGGTCATTCTCGGCTGGTTAATCGCGGGCGAATCGTTCACGGCGCAGATGCTCGCCGGCGCGGCAATCATCATCGGCTCGGTCGCTTTGATTACTTCGCACGATAAAATCAAAGAAGCCGAAGACACGATTGATATTCACGAATCGAGCGCGCCGACGGAAAATCGAAAGGCTTTATCGGCTTCGGCTTAATGCGTTTGTGGTTGAAAAAATCCAGCTGCTGAAACTAAAATTGTTTAGTTTCAGCAGCTGGATTTTTTCAGTTTCACCGTAAATCTCAAGCCAACATTCGCTCGACCGCTTTATAACTCGCTTCTAAAGCGTCGTTAATTTTGCCTGCGTCCGTGCCGCCGCCTTCCGCCATATCAGCTTTGCCGCCGCCGCGACCGCCGACGATGGGCGCGATTTCCTGCACGATTTTTCCGGCTTTCACGCGGTCGGTCAGATCGTCCGAAACGCGCACGATGAACGAAACTTTGTCGTCTTCGATGCGGGCTAAAATCACCACGCCGGATTTTATTTTCGCCATCAATGTATCCGATAAATGCCGCATTCCGCCTTTGTCCAAGCCTTCGACGGTTTTGGCGATGACTTTGACGCCGCTGATTTCTTTGGCTTCGTCGTCAGACGAAGAACCGCCGACTGCTCCGGTCGCGATTTTCATTTTCAAATCGTCGTTTTCGCGTTTCAGGCGTTTTAATTCTTCCTGCAATTTTTCAATCGCGTTCGGCAAATTGTCGCGCTGCGTTTTCAAAGCCTGCAAAGATTTGTGGATTAATTCTTCGTCTTCGCGGAAGCGTTCGATGGCGTCGTGTCCGGTAATCGCGCGAATTCTTCGCACGCCCGAAGCGACGGCTTCGTCCGCCGTGATGCGGAAAAGTCCGATGTCGCCGGTCGAATTAACGTGCGTTCCGCCGCAAAGTTCTTTGGAAAATTCTCCATCGCCGACAAAAACGACGCGCACGTCCGAGCCGTATTTTTCGCCGAAAAGCGCCATCGCGCCCGTCTTTTTCGCGTCGTCAATAGACATCACTTTCGTTTCCATTTGACTGTTTTTCAAAATCTCGCGCGAAACAAGTTCTTCAATTTGCTTGAATTCTTCCGACGAAATCGGCTGATAATGCGAAAAATCGAACCGCAGATAATCCGGTGCGACGACCGAACCGGCTTGTTTGACGTGCGTTCCGAGAACTTCGCGCAAAGCCGAATGAACGAGATGTGTTCCCGTGTGATTGCGCCGAACGCGGTCGCGCCGCACATCGTCAATCTTCGCCGTCAGCGTATCGCCGACGCGCAAAACGCCTTTTTCGACTTTTGATTTATGCAGAGTGATTCCCTGAATCGGCGCGAAAGTATCGAAAACTTTGACGCTTGAATTTTCATTGTAAAGTGTTCCGGTGTCGCCGACTTGCCCGCCCGCTTCGGCATAAAACGGCGTTTCGTCCAAAACGACCAAACCTTCCTCGCCGACATCGAGCGCATCAACCTGCTCGTCATTTTTTACCAAAGCCAGAACTTTCGCCGCTTCAACCACAAGTTCACCATAGCCGTAACCGCTGAATTTCGATTTTATTCCGGCGTTTTGCAGTTCGGCATAAATAGGTTTGATTTTCTCGGCTTGTTTGGTTTTGCCGATGTCCGAAGTTTTTTGGATTTCCTGCAAAGCCTGATCGAATTTTTTGTTAAACGCTTCTTCAGCAATCTCAACATTTTGTTCTTCTAATTTAACGCGAATCAAATCGCGCGGCGTGCCGAAAGTGTCGTAAAGTTTGGCAAATTCGGTGAAATCAGAATTCGGATTTTGTGCGAAAAGTTCGTCCAATTTCTGTAATCCGACGGTCATCGTCGCGCCGAATCTTTCTTCTTCGAGCCGCACCATTTTGCCGATAAATTCGCGCTGCGTTTCGAGTTCCGGGTAAGCGTCCTTCATCAAATCAACGACGAAATTGCAGACTTTATGGAAAAACAAATCCTGAAAACCGAGATGCTCGCGCCCGTGATAAATCGCGCGGCGCATAATTTTCCGAAGCACGTAATTTCTTTCGTTGTTTCCCGGCAAAATTCCGTCGGCAATCGCAAAAGCCGTCGCGCGCGCGTGGTCGGCGACGACGCGCATCGCAAAGCCTTTCGGCG